>CAZERB010000022.1:0-13396 GCA_964514645.1 uncultured Anaerolineales bacterium | reverse complement strand
TGTACTCCTGCTTCCCCAAGTGGCCCACGATCCGGCGTAGGCTATCGGGAAGCCTGTACTCCTCGTTATAGGCGGGAACGATCACCGAAAGGAACATAAGCCCTCAGGCCCAATGATACTCACGCTCCTTTGCCCCGTCAACTAAAATGTAAAGAGAGAGGATACCTCTCCCTTTTTCCTCAAGAAAGTCCCTTTAGATGAAAGCCCTGATCTCGTCTATCTCCGCCACCCCTTCTCCCACTAGGTTTATCTGGCTGCCATCGGAGACCCCCAACCCCAACTCCACCGCCCTAGCCACCTGGGCCTCCTCCCAGGAGTTCCTAGCCAACAAACCTGACGCCCCTAAATTCTTGAGTATGGCTAAGCCTACCACATCAGCAGCCACCAAATCAGAGGTGGCTATAATGAGGTTGGGCTCCCGCAACTGGCCACGAGAGGGGCCGCCGGTTATGAAAGCCCGCGTCCCGTCCATGACTACGAAGTCGGCTGGGCGACCCAGGTTTATCTCCGCCAACATGGCTCCAAACTGTTGTCCCTCGTTGGAATGAAGAAACTCGCGGCTTCTGGGGTGAATGAGGCCCACCGTGTTCTTGAGAGCCATAGTGTAGCGTGCGATGATATGGGTCTTGGTGACTGGCAGAGTGATCACATAATCCACCTCTTGGAGAAGTCTGGAGAACTCGAAACCGCCAGGCCAATTCTCTGCGCCAGGGGGCTCGACTCCCACCCATCCATAACCCTCTAAGGGTATAACCTCGGCTCCGGCCTCGATAGCCGCTTGATAGATGCCCACCTTCTTCATGGCGGGAAGGGTATCATAGGCCGGATTCGAGCGGTCAGCCACTATGATCCGCCTAGGCTCATACCCCTTCACCAACTCCACTACCGCCCTCACCACCTCTGGGTTAGTGGTGCCTGGATAGAGGTCATCGGAGTTAACGTTGGGCTTAATCAGCACCGTGGCCCCAGAAGATAGGCGGGTGAACCCCCCAGCCAACTCTACCGCCCGCCTCACCATCTGGGCCACCTCTTCCCCGCGCACAAGGGCCACGGTTACAAGGGATGGCCCAGGTGTAGAGGTAGGCTCTGGGGTGAAAGTAGCGGTCGGGCTGGAGGTCGGTGTGGTGGTCGGGTTAGGCGTAAGGGTCAAAGGCTCTGCTGTCTCCTCCA
Organism: uncultured Anaerolineales bacterium; assembly: GCA_964514645.1. Lineage (GTDB taxonomy): Bacteria > Chloroflexota > Anaerolineae > UBA7937 > UBA7937 > UBA7937. Next base: position 12,226 of record CAZERB010000022.1, on the reverse strand, counting down.
ACCCCAGGCGACACCTCACGCTAGCCAGGCTTAGACCCAATAGAGCCGCTATTTGAGTTACGAAATTACGTCGCGACATACGATGGTTCCTCATCTCAACCTTTCCCTCCATCGTTCCGATATTGAGATGAATAGGCCAGAGTTTATGCTTTTCCCAGGAGTTCTTCCAAATATTCATCGGACACCCGGCGAGCAGATTGCACCACTCTCCGCTTTTTCAACATTCGGGGCCAGGTGAAAATCCCCACTATCTGCCCCCGGAGCCTCGCCCTGGCCGCCTCCCCCCGCCAGGCTTTCAAAGCCTCCCAAGTGATACGCAGTTGTGCCCTCAGAATGCGCGGCCAATGCCTCACCAGAAGGGAAGCGGGGTAATCTTTAGCCAAGAGGTAGAGAAAATTGCGTCCCACGTAATAACTAGCCAAGGCTCCCCCTCCAGTAGCGCTGAGACGATGGTAAGCCGCGGCAGGGGGTACGTAGATACACCAATAGCCCGCCAACTGCGCACGCCAAGCCAGGTCCACATCCTCACAGTAACTGACGAACTCCTCGTCTAAAACCTGGGGGCCTTCATCGGCCGGTAAGGCGATAGTATCCAGCATGGAGCGACGGAAGAGAGATGCCGCCCCTCCAGGCCCAAAAACCCACTCCTCTTCATCGAACTGCCCTTCGTCCTTCTGCCAAACCCCTCGGTTTCCCGGCACCCCATCGAGGCCATAAAAGTCCCCTGCGGCGTTGATCACATCCCGCCTATCGAAAAGCAACAATTTAGGCGTAGCCATGCCAGCCTGGGGATGTCGCTCCAGAGCGCCTACCAACTCCTCCAGCCACCGCGGGTGCGCTTCTACGTCGTTATTGAAGAGGGCCACCAATTCCCCGCTCGTGGCCCGAATGCCGATGTTGACCGCCTTGGCGAAACCGAGGTTGGCCTCTAAGGCTATCACCTGCACCCAAGGGTAATCCTTCTCCAGGATAGCCAACGACTCATCGGTGGAGCCGTTATCCACCAAGACCACCTCGAAGTGGGGGTAACTCTGCCCCAAAAGCGATTTTAGGCAAGTAGGGAGATACTCTGCCTTATTCCAATGAGGGATGATGATGCTAACCGAAGGAGCCGTGTATATCCTAACCATCGCTCCGTTCCCGGAAGTAGGCAACCAGGGCCTCTTGCCAAGGTCGCAACTGGATCCCCAACTTAGCAGCCCGGACGTTGGCCAAAATGGCGTGGGGTGGTGGCTTAGCCGGTCGGGGGTAACTTTCCGCTGGATACAACAGGAACTCCCCCCTTCCCCCCAGATCCAATATCGCCCTGGCGAACTCATACCGGGAGCAACTCCCCTCATTGGCCAGATGATAAATGCCATATTGGGGGTGTCGAATCAAGCGGGATATACCCTCCGCCAGATCACGGGCGTAGGTGGGGGAACCCACCTCTGTAACTACGTAATGAAGTTCGGAACGCTCTTCGGCCAACTGTAGCACCTTCTCCACGAAGTTCCTGCCCCCGAGACCATATAACCAAGCGGTGCGCACGATATAATAATGTCGCAAGAGTTCTTGAACGTGCCTCTCCCCTTCCAGTTTCGACTGTCCGTAGACATTGATGGGGTGGGGCTCGTCGCTCTCCAGGTACGGTTCATCTTTTGTGCCATCGAAGACGTAATCGGTGCTGATATAGACCAACGTTGCTCTAGCGCGCTGGCAAGCCAAGGCCACGTTCCTCGTCCCCTCAGCATTGACCCGGAAGGCAGATTCGGGATCCCTTTCACAATCATCCACATCGGTCATGGCTGCGGCATGAATGACCAGAGCGGGAGCCCATCGGATAAGGAAGGAGATCGTCTCCTCGCTGGTGATGTCCCATCGGGGTAAATCCAAGAGGAGCATCTCCTCATTAGCGAAACTTTGTCGTAGGCTTCTACCTAACTGCCCCTCGGCTCCGGTGATGGCTAGGCGCAATTTTTCTCCCTAGGCAATTATACCACCTCAGGGCATAAGTGGTAACCAGTGGAAAGAGCCACCTCCTTCAGATGGTGAACGCACTCCGTTGGCCTTTTGCCTAAGTTCGAAGTAGGAACCGAACGGGGATCAATCTAGAGGGTTGGAGGTATCGTAGACTTCTCGCCCCAGCCTCCTTAAGCCGAAGCCCTCTTTGCTAACAAGGAGTAACCCAAAACTATGAGCAAGAGACGCACAGACTTGAGAGCCAGAAAAAGCATCAAGAAGAGAGGAGCAGGCAGTAGATAGCCGTAACCGGCCAACTTAAGGGTTGCCACCGTGGCTCGGAGGTTGGCCTTGACCAAGACCAAGAGGAGAAGGACGAGGCCATGTCTAAGGCTGATAGAAGTCGCCTCTATTCAACCGATAGATCCGACGCTAGGCCACATAGCCAAAACCCTTCAGTCGCTCTCGAACCTCTTCTTCCTCCTGGGGGGAATATACATCTCGACCGGATTCCCGGTCGGAGCCCAGATCGCTGAAAAGAGGCGGATTCTGGGAGACGAATTCCGGCTTGAGCGCCTCGGTGAGCGCTCGGCCGTCCATATCGACGGGGATGGAAAGGCCCATAAGGTAAAGGATAGTAGGTGCTAGATCGATGATGCGGGCCCCCTCTATAGTTTCACCCCGCTTAACCTTCTCCCCCCAAAGGATGATTATCCCTTGGGGACGATGGTGGCCAGAGAGACCGAAGATAGGCTCCACCAGACGGTGGGAGCCGAAGTCGGCATGGCCGAAAGCCATGTACTCATAACGCCGTGGGACAAGGATGATATCCGGCATCCTCTCCAGATAGTCTCCAAAATATAGCTCCTCGCGACGGTAGGCGCGTTCCACAACTGGCTCCCCGCTATAGGGGTCACAGATCTCCAGCGCCTTTTCAATTATCTCCTCCCTCACTTCCTCGTACTCTTCCGGCTGGACGATGCCTTGGCGGCGGCCGGCCAGATTGATATATATCTGCCCGAAACTCCCTACGGCGAAGGCCTTGGTCTGGGACCAATCCACATCAGAGAAGGAGAGAAATAGCCGTTTCATTAGTCTCCCTCCCCTCTGGAAGCGAAACCAACGACGAAGGAAGCCTAGACGCAAAGCCTTGGCTATCCGGAAGGCGTTGAGGGGGGTGAAGCCCACTTTGAACATGAGGTATTTTGCAAGGGCAAGAGGGCCCCTTTTCAACCTCAGCAGGCCCATTTTCTGGAGCCAGGTGTTCACCAAGAAGAAGTTATGGGTGGGGCCAAAACCATGATCCGACATGACCACCACCGTGACATCTTCGCCCACCCGATCTAGGATCCGCCCTACACAGTCATCCAACCTCTCATAGAAGGCTATTATCTTATCCCCATAAGCCTGAGCGGCCGCGGGGTCGTGCTGAGGGTGGCTCTTGTCGAGGAGGCGCCACACCTCATGTTGCATCATATCCGGGCTCCAAAAGACGCAAGCGAAGAGATCCCAAGGCTTCCCTATCAGGTAAACCACTGCTTCGGTCCTCTTCTCTACATCGACGATCATATCTTCGATGAACCTATCGGTGGAGGAGGTGGAGCGGTACTTCTCGCTGGGCAGGAGTTGAAAGCCTCCCAGTTTCTCATCCAGTTCCTGCCGCAAAGAAAGGGGGTAGGTGTAATCGCTCTTGGAACTGGGGGTGAGGAAATCGGAGATCATGAAACCGTTGACCTCTTCAGGGGGGTAGGTAACCGGGACACCCACCACCCCCACCTGGCCCCCGGCTTCGCTGATAAGGTTCCAGATGGCCTTGGAGCCCCGCTTCTTGGAACTGACTATGGTGACTCGGTAGCCGTTCTCTTCCGGGTGAACGAAGTCCACCACTCCGTGTTTGCCAGGGTTCTTACCGGTGGCGAAAGAGGCCCAGGCGGCGGAACTGATAGGGGGCGATGTGCTCTCCAAGCCCCCCGACACCCCCTCCTCGATGAGGCGAGCGAGGGTGGGAAGCCGCCCCATCTCTATCCATGGAGCCAAGAGATCGAAGGTGGCCCCATCAAGCCCGATGACTAGAACCTTTCTCATCATAAGTTCAGCCCAGGTAGCCCAAACCCCTCAGCCGCTCCTTGATCTCCCTCTCCCCTCCCTCGGTGTAGTCGGTCTCTTTTGAGCCGGTGGAGGAAGCCGCCTCGCTATAGGCCAGGGGCATAGCCTGTACATACCCCTCTTGGAAAGCCTCTCGTAAAGGCCTCCCATCCATATCTTGAGGTATCGGCAGCCCCAGGACGTAAAGTATGGTGGGCGCTAGATCGACGATATTCGCCCCCTCGATCCTACCCCCCTTTCTTACCGGTTTTCCTTTCATAATGAGCATCCCGTGATCACGGTGCATCCCGGAGTAACGGTAGACGGTATCCACCATGATATTAGAGCCGAAATCGGACAGCCCGAAGAAGATATTCCTCACGTCTTTGGGGCGGAGGGTAAGATCAGGAGCCCAATCCAAGTGGGGGCCATGATAGAGCTCCTCTTTACGTAGGATTTGGCCAATGAGAGGCTCACCACTGCGGGGATCGACGAACTCTTTAGCCAATTGAATTATCTCCTCTCGGACAGCCTCATACTCCTCTGGAGGCACCGCTCCTTCTGGCTCCCTCCCCTTCAGGTTAATGTATATCGAGCCCAAATGCCTGCCGAAGGAATAGGCCTTAGAACGGGACCAATCGACGTCCAAGAAAGATAGGAAGACCAACTTCATGAGGTGATCCATGGAGTAGAGACCCCTATATTCAGCATACTTAGCCAAACCCAACCAGTCGGCTACCTTATGTATATTCCGTAGAGTGAAGCCGGCGCGGAAGAGCCCCCTCTTGAGCCAGCGGAAGGGGTCGTCCTTAAACTTCAAAAGCCCCGTATCCACAAGCCAGTTATTCAAGACTATGAAGTTATGGGCCGGCCCCATACCATGGTCAGACATAATGAAGACCAACGTATCATCATCCACACGAGAGAGGAGCTCTCCGATAGCCTTATCCACCCTCTGGAAATACCGCTTTACTGGCCCGCTCTTATCCTCACTCCCCTCCCCAACCCGCCAGGGATGGGTAGGATCCAGGTAATGCCACATCTGGTGCAGGACTCTATCGGTATCGAAGTAGACGGTCATAAAGAGATCCCAAGGGTACCTCTCCATAAGGTAGAGGTTGGTCCTGGTGCGTAGGTCTAACAGGTCGTCGCAAGCCTTAAGGAACTTCTCTTTCCTCCCTTCGGCGAACGTTTCAGTAGGGTAGATGCGATAATATCCGATCTCCCTCTTCAACTCCTCGTAGAGTTCCGGCGGGTAGATGAAATCTCGGGCGCTATAAGGGGTCATCCAGCCGGCTATAAGGAAGCCGTTCACCTCCTCCACCGGGTAAGAGACAGGGACATTCACCACCCCTACCCTTTTCCCCTCCTCGCTAAGGAGCCGCCAAAGGCTTTCCCCATCTCGCCGGTTGGCGTTCACCGGGGGGAAGATATAGCTACCCTCGCGGCGGTAGAGGAAGTCGTAGATGCCCGTCTTCCCCGGGTTCTTGCCGGTCATGAAGGAAGACCAGGAAGGCCCTGAAGTGGGAGGCACCGTGGATTCAAGAAGCCCGGTGGCTCCTCCTTCCATCACCTTTTGAAAGGTGGGAAGCAGCCCCTCCTTCGCCCACCCCTCGATGAGGCTAAGGGGAACCCCATCTAATCCGATCACTAGTACCTTATTGATCATCGACGCTTCCTCGCTAGATGTGATAACAGTCTTTTATTATACCCCATCTATCCCAGTGAGACAACTTTCACTCCTCCACCCTAATCTGCCCCAGAAGGATCCTATCTCCTAATAGCGTACCCTCCTGGTCATAGACCAAGAGCCGCTCACCGGTAACGGGCTCATACATCCCTATCTCTAGTTCATAATCCCCTGCGGGGGCATTGGCCTCTATCGGTATCCGGTATTCGTCTCTTGCCCTCTCCCCCACACTCCATCCAGTGGTGGGATAAGAGCCCCCTAAGGGGACGCTATCCACCTGCCCCCAGATGTAATTGCCCCTTTTGGAGTTATAACTCTTCCCTAAAAGATGAGTAAAGACCACGTAACTTATCTCCATCTCGGAGGCGGCTTCCCAGTAGAGAGTGAGCCTTATCACCTCGCCCGGGGCGTAAGTGGTGCGCTCCCCCGGCCTGGCACGCCTTGGGGCAGGCAGGTCGAACCCCCTAAAAATAACCTCTTCTTCCAATAGAAGGGTCATAGGATGCTGAGGCTCTGCCTCGACTACCTCCGCCCTCGTACGAGTCAAAACTATATCCGTTAGAGCCTGCCTCTCCCCCCCTTCTACCCCCAAAACCAAGGTGTACCTTCCCGATGGTATCTCCGAGGTTATGGCCAGATCATGTTGTAGACGTATCACCCCTTCTCTCCACTCACCCTCTAGGCATCCAGCCCCTAGAGACAAAGTCACCTCTTTGACCATCTCTCCGCTGGCGGGCATCAACCCAACCGTGATCTGGTGAGCCATTGAACTGCTGCGCCAGTAGGAGACCAACCGTAGAAGGTCCCCAGTATGCACCTCTCGCAGGGGGAGGTCATACCCTTCGAGCCACAAACCAGGGGTCAATTCCCTCGATAGAGGGTGTTGAACCTTCAAATTCTCTGAAGGGATGACGCAGAGGTCCCGTGGCTTTCGAGAATAGAGAAGGAGCCTCTTATCGCCATATTTCAGATTCACCACCTCAAGAGCGTGGCTACCCAGCCAGGCGGGTATCAACCCTTGGGGGTCTTGAACCAGGGAATCGGGGCTCATAAGGAGCCAGACCCCAGGATGTTGAACCAAAATAGGGGAGAGGAGATATTCCGCCTCCTCAGCGGTCATCTCTAGAGCGTTGGGTATGCCGTACCAGGGGCCCTCCTTATAGTAGTAGAGAAAGATAGGCCAGGAGAAGTCAGTATCTAGGATGACACTATCCCCCTCTCGCCAATAATTCTCTATGTAGCCGACCAGTGTGACGTAGTCGTCTTGTAGATGCCGGCCAGCGTAGTAGTCTCGTAAGGTATACCCCAGGCTACCTAGGACAAAGGACGAGGCGAGCAGGCCCAAGAGCCAAAGACGTCGCCCCAGGAGGTATATACCCCCGGCCAAAAGCAAAAGATAGGCGGGCAAGAGTATGAGGAGGTATCGGGCTTCGATCTTGGCCGCGTAGAAAGAGGTAGCCGGGGGCAGAGAAAGAAGGTATATGGTCAGAGGAGGAAGTAAGAGCGCAAGCGCCAAAAGGAGACCGCCCTGGCGTTCCCTTCCTTGGCCCTTGAAGAAGGAGAGGAGACCCACCAAGACTAAGGCGATAAAGCCCAGTGTGGGCCAGAGATACCTCTCGATCTCCACTGTCACCCCTAAACTGAGGACAGTAGCGGCCATACGAAGGAAAAGGGGAAAGTTGAAGGGAGGAGGGGAACTCCAGGTAGTGGGGTGAGTAAGGGCTAAGTAGAGCCAGGGAGCGAAGAGAAGGGCGAGAGCGACCTGAGCCACTGTCCAGTGGATAAGGCGTGGCCTAGGGTTGTCCCTCTTTGCCCATTGAAGAACGAGCACGGTACCGTTCTCAGCCAAGAGGATGAGGATGGTGAGGTAATGGGTCCAAAGGGCTAGAGCGCTTACCAAGAGGAAAGAGAGCCAGAGGCGCCAACCTCCATCTCGCAGGAGGCGGAGGAATAGATAGAGGGAGAGGAGGGATAAGAGAGAGGCCAGGCTGTACATCTTTATCTCCTGCGACCACCAGATATGGAAGCGGGATACCGCCAGAAGGAGCGCCGCCAGGAGCCCAAGCCAACGGTTTACCATCGCGCTGCCCATTCGGTAGAGCAAAGCCACGGTCAAAGTGGCTAAAGTAAGGGAAGAAAAGCGAACCGCGAAGGCGCTCTCCCCCACCACGGCGTCCCAGAAGTGAAGTAAGAAATAGTGAAAGGGAGGATGCTCATCGGCCGCCGTGCGGAGAGCGATGCTCCAGAGATCCTGCCTAGCCAGCCAGACGCTCCACCCCTCATCCCACCAGATATTGCTATCGGCGAGGCGATAGAGACGAAGGGCGAAAGCCAAAAGGAGGATAGCCACGACGACCAGGGTCGTCCCTAGAGGAGTCCCGAGGCGAAGGAGCGCTTTTGAGGCTTGCTTTTCCAAATCCATCTCGCAAGAGCACTGCCTGAAGAGAGGTTAGATGGGGGGTTCTGAGTCAGGTGCTTTAGGCACGCCACTGACTCGTTCTCGTCTCTCGCCAGCGACTTCTCTTATCCTCTTGCCCCTCGGCGATAGCCTGTGTGTTCGCCACACGCTAGCCCCCGCGACCAAAATGACCACCAAGGCCAGAAAGACCATCACCGAAAGTATGCCCTTACTGGGGTCGCCCAAGAGGCGACCGATCTGATCGGCCACAACCCCGATAAAGAGCATGGGAGGGATGGCTACCAAGTTAGAGGTCATAAAATAGAAGGCGATGACCCGGCCTCTGATTTCAGCCGATGACCTCTCCTGCATCACCGTCTGAGCGGGAACGGTGATCATCGCTATCTCCGCACCCATAAGGAAGGCAAGAGTGCTGATCACCGTCAAGGGCGAGATGAGCGAGAAAGATCCCATCCTCCCTGCCACAAAGGTGAGCCCCATCAAGGTGAGGCCTAGGGTGAGCAGGCCGGTATTGGAGAGGCTCTCCCGACGGAAGTGATGGCCGTAGCGACCAACCAAGATGGTGGCTAGAAACAACCCTAGCCCCGCCGGGGCAAAGACGTAGATAGCGTCCTCCGGCGCGAGGTGCAACACCCGAGCGGCGAAGCCGGGAGCCAACATAGCCAAAGTTAGAAGGAGAGTGGCTACTAGGGTGAGTTGAGAGATGGCCAGGAATATAGGGCGGCGAGAGACCACGAACCGCCACCCCTCCTGGATCTCCTCCCATGCCTCCTCTAAGGGAGAGAGTTGAGAGTTGCGCTTTAGTTGGGGCGCATCGCGAGGCAGAAGGGAGACGAGCACCGTGGCAGCCAGGTACATCACCGCTATGAGGACGAAGGAGTGGTCGATGCCCAGGAGTTTGACCGCCAACGGGGCGAGGATGATTAACCCCACCACCTGGCTCGAGATGAGAGTGAGGTTGAAAAGGGCGTTCGCCGAGAGCAGCCCTTTCTCCCCCACCAGGAGGGGGATGGTCGCTGCCTCGGCCGGGCTAAAGAACTGCCCGATAGCCGAGGATATAAAGGTGAGGAGATAGAGAGCCAGGAGGAGATAGCCTCCCTTCAATGTATAGAGGAAGAGGACATAGCCAGAGACAAGTGCTACCCGCAGGGCGTTGGAGGCCACCAACACCACCTTGTGCGATAGGCGGTCTACCGCGACCCCAGCAAGGGAACTGAAGAGGACACCAGGGAGGGTAAAGGCCAAGATGATGACCGCCATATGGCTAGTGGAGTGGGTCAACTTCTCGATAAGCACCATCTGCACGAAATGGATGCCGTTTTGAGCGGTCTGGGAGAACGCCTGGGCGGTCCAAAGGAGAAGGAAGTGCCTTTTCCTAAGGACCGCGCCGAAACCCTCTCCTTCTGATGCCCTTAACACCGCTTTACTCCACTCTCAAGAGGGTGACCATCTCCATGAGAAAGCAATGTCTTGACCCTCTTCTCAAAGGTGCGGCGGGGTAGGAGCACCCGCCGCTTGCACCCCAGACATCGGATGCCGATATCAGCCCCCAGACGAACCACCTCCCATTCGTAACTGCCACAGGGGTGCTTCTTCCTCAGCCGAACCACATCCCCTAGATAGACCTCCATGACCACAATGGGCGATTATACCATATCTCCAACCCCCTGGCGAACCTTTTCTCTTACCTGTGTTATAATTAAGTAAAGAAAGGAGTTGATGCTCATTATCGCGCAATATATCGCTAACGGTATCGCCCTTCTGGTGGCTATCGATCTCCACGAGTTTTGTCACGCCTGGACAGCCGACCACCTGGGCGATCCCACCCCCAGATACCACGGGCGTCTCACGCTGAACCCCGTGGCTCACCTCGACCCCTTGGGGACCTTGATGTTGATTTTGGCCCGCTTCGGTTGGGGCAAGCCCGTCCCCGTTAACCCCTACAACTTGCGGAATGGCCCCAAGAGCGGGATGGCCATGGTCTCCCTCGCCGGCCCTTTGGCCAACCTCATCACTGCGGCCCTCCTAGCCCTGCCCGTGCGCCTAGGTTTGGTGATGCCCACCTTGCGAGGAGAGATCATACCCTCCCTGGAGATGGTCGTCACCACCACTATCTTGGTCAACGTGATCCTGGCCGTCTTCAACCTCATACCCATAGCCCCCCTCGATGGCTTCAAAGTAGCGGTAGGTCTTCTTCCTTACCGTTGGTCGTATGCCCTGGCTCAACTTGAGCGGTACGGCCCCCTCCTTCTTATCTTGCTTATCTTGCCAGGCTTTTTGGGAGCAAATATCTTGTTTGTGATTATGGGACCGGTTATTCGACTAATATGGGTTTTGTTGACCGGTCGTCTGGACTTCTTTATCTAGACGTCGAAGGAGGGGATATGGCTCAAGCTAAGGTTACTATCATCGGGGTAGGGGTCATAGGCGGCTCCATCGGCCTGGCTCTAAAGGAGGCCGGGGCCGAGTTCGAGATCGTCGGTCACGATATAGATCCCTCTACAACCAAGAAAGCCTGCCAAATCGGGGCCATCGATAGGGCAGAATGGAACCTCATCTCTGCCGTGGAGGGCGCTAACTTGGTGATCATCTCCATCCCCGTTCTAGCCGTGAAGGAGACCATGCAGGCGATAGCCGACTATCTAGAGGAAGGGGCGATAGTCACCGACACGACCACCATTAAGGAGAGAGTTTTGGCGTGGGCGGAAGAGTTCTTGCCCCCGACGGCCCATTTCATCGGCGGCGACCCTATCGTTGACGAGGAGAAGACCGGGATCGAGGCCGCTCGGGCGAACCTCTTCCATGGGGTTACCTACTGCTTGACCCCCTCGCCCAGGGCCCACCCTAAGGCCGTGGAGTTTATGGACAACCTAGTGCGAGCATTGGGAGCCAACCCCTTCTATCTGGAGCCGGCGGAGCACGATGGTCAGATGGCTGTGGCCGAGCACCTGCCTTATCTTCTGGCCGCCGCACTCTTCCGGATGGCCTCCCGAGCACCTGCTTGGCAGGATATGACTAAACTCGTCTCCCATAACTTTGAGCGGGTCACCCACTTCCCCTCTTCGGAACCAGATACCTATCGCGACATCTGTCTCACTAACGTAGATAACCTCTGTCGCTCCATCGATCTCTTCATCGAAAGGCTCAAGGAGATAAGACGGCTCCTCGAGGAGGAGGATGCCAAAGGGTTAGAAGATCTCTTCTCCGATCCCACTTCCGCCCGTCGCACCTGGCTAGAAGGGAGGAGAGCCGACTTCGAGGCCTTGCAGGCGGCCTTGGACCAGGTTCGAGGATGGGGCGGGTTCCTGGGTCCTCTCTTCCCTCGAATGCGAGGGCCTAAGGGGTAACTCTTTTGCCTTCCCGAGACCGTCATGTCAGACTATTAAACCAGGAGGTGAGGTGCGGGTTCTCTTTGTAATGCAACAGATAGATTACGAACCTCATGGCATAATGCATCTCTCTAGCGCTCTGAAGGCCACAGGCCACGAGGTAGTCTTGGCGGTGGACGCTTTAGAGGACCCGGTGCGGGTGGCCAAGGGGTTTCAACCGGGGATCATCGGCTATAGCGTGATCACCGGCTCCCACCGTCATTACTACCAGTTGAACCGTCGCCTCAAGGAGGAGATTGATTTCTTCTCCGCTTTTGGAGGGCCTCACCCCACCTTCTTCCCGGAGATGATTGAGGAGGAAGGGGTAGACGGCATCTGCATCGGGGAGGGCGAGGGAGCCATAGTCGATCTGGCTAACGCCCTCGACGAGGGGAGGCTCAACCCTTCTATCCCCAACTGGTGGTTCAAGGTAGACGGGAAGGTGATCAAGAACCCCGTGCGCCCCTTGGTGGACGACCTGGATAGTTTGCCTCTCCCGGATAGGGATCTCGTCTACTCCAAAGACGCCATCTCCCGCCACAGCAAGATAAAACATTTCATCAGTGGGCGAGGTTGCCCTTACAACTGTACCTACTGCTTCAACCACGCTTTCTTCCAGATCTACAAAGGGAAAGCGAGACGGTTCCGCCAGCGGAGTGTGGATGGCGTTATAAAGGAGCTGCAGGAGGTGAAGGCCAAATACCCACTGGAGTTCGTCGTCTT
>CAZERB010000021.1:0-13949 GCA_964514645.1 uncultured Anaerolineales bacterium | reverse complement strand
GAGGAGGAAGCGCTTTTGGGGTTGGGCTCTGTCGCTGCGGCAACGGGCGATGAGGAAGAGGCGATGGAGCGGTGGAGGGAGGTCTTGGCCCTTGACGAGACAAATAGGGAGGCCCATTATCGCCTGGGGAGGGCTTACATCGGTCGCTCCCAGTGGAGTGCAGCCCAGGATGAACTGGAGAAGGCGGCCCGGTATGGAGAAGGGGAAGCGCACTTCTACCTGGGGTTGCTCCTGGCGAGGGAGGATCGAGAGTTGGCGACCCTGCAGTTAGAAGAGGTGGTTGAGAGTGAGTCTGCCTTGGCCGAAGGGGCGGCTGAGGTGATCTCCATCTTGGAGGGGTTAAAAGGAGCCGGGGAAGCGGAGGTAGCCGCTGGACTGGGATATATCTACCTTCGGTATGGCCTACCTACCTTGGCTCGGGAGGAGTTGGCTCGCGCTCTCTCCCTCGATCCCGAGCAACATCTGGCGCGGAGTTACCTAGGTTATACCCTCTGGTCTCTGGGAGAGTATGAGGAGGCGAGGGGGGTGTTGCGAGAAGCGTTGCGTCTCGACCCCCACTCACCTCTGAACTACTATTTTCTAGCCCTTTTTCATCGCTCGCAGGGGTACCACGAGGTGGCGCTTTTGGAGTTCCAGAAGGCGTTGCGGCTCGATCCCGATAACGCCGCCATCTGCGTGGAGATGGCGACTACTTACTTGCAGAAGCGAGACTATCCGGCGGCTCGAGAGTGGTATCGGGCTGCGGTGGAGAGGGCCCCGGAAGAGGTCAAATTTCATCTCCTCCGGGCGGAGTTCCATCTGGAGCATCTCCTTTGGCTGGAGGATGGCCTAGCCGCGGCAGAAATGGCGGTGGCTTTGGATCCTCAGAACGGGGTGGCCTATGACCTCTTGGGCTGGGCCCAATATCTCCTGCAGAGGCCAGAGGCGAGGGCCTCTCTGGAGAAGGCGGTGGCTTTGGAGCCGGAATCGGCTAGAGCCCACTACCATCTGGGCCTAGCCTACGCCCAAGAGGGGTTAAACGATATGGCCCGCTGGGCTTATGAGCGAGCCATCGACCTAGATACCGAAGGCCTCTATCGGGAGAGGGCCCAAAAGGCCCTCAGGGAGTTGACATCTAGGTAGGGCCTATTCTATTTGGATAGTTCCCAGGTTCACCCTCTCTCCTATCTTTTCTCCTTGGGCATCGATAACCGGCAGCCGCTCCATAGTCTCCAGGAGATAGATCCCCACCCCTAGATCGTATTCTCCGGGGGGCATCTCCCCGATGGTTAAGCGGTGTTCATCGATTACTACCTCGCCCTCATCCCAGATGGAGGTGGGGTAGTCGCCATTTTGCGGCTGGCTGTCCGCTTGGGCTACGATCTCTTCTCCCTCGAGAAGATGGACGAAAACCGTGCAATCCTCTCCCATCTCCCGCCTGGCCTGCCAGTAGAAAGTTAAGATGATCTCTTCTTCACGGCGCTCTAGGTCGTAGCCTAGGAGGGTGACCTGATCCCCCAGGTTGATCCCCAAGGGATGCTCTATCTCCCCAGGGGAGGTTAGGATGGTCCTCTTGACGCCTACCATCCCTATGGTGAGATCCCCTAGGGCTTCCTGTGAATCGGACTCGTACACCCCTGCTAAAAGCCGGTAACTCCCCAGAGGTGTGGTAGAGGGGATGGTGAGGGTGTGCTCATCGCGGATGCTCTCTCCCTCCTTCCAAAGAGAGGTGGGGTAATAGACCCCGCCTGGCTGGTGGTCGCTTTGGGCTATCGCCTGTCCCTCTTTGTTCACCAGATGGAGATAACTGGAGTAGACGCTTTCCAGAGCCCCTCGAGGGCGCCAGTAGAGGGTTACTCGTAGTTCCTCCCCCGGGCGAGGGCTATGGGGCTCCTGATCGTAGCCTGCAAGTTCCAAGGCCTCTCCCAATACAAGGTTGCGTGGGTAGTCTGGTTCTCCGGTCACGGCCGGGGAGAGGATTTCCACCAAGGAGTTCACCCTTCTTAACTGGTATTTGATCTCCAAGCCGGGCATCTCTTTGATAAGGTAGAGTGGCTGGCCCAACCCGAAGACGCTATCCAATAGGCGGCCGATGTCAGTGTATTCGGGGACGATGAGGGGGAAGAGCCCCAAGAGGTCGGGACGCACCCCTTCGACTTGTTGGAGGTACCAGAGGGGCATCATCTCGTTCCGGTCGTTGGTAGCGAGAATGGCCCCTTGGGGGATCGGTTCCGCAAGGAGGGCCTCCCAGAAGTGACGGGCTCGAAGATCATGGCTCCTGTCCACCCCGTGGTAATTTCTCATCAGGAGCCCCAAGGGCAGAGAGGCGAAGAGAAGGAGCGCAACTCCATTTAGAAGATCGAGCCGTTTTTGTTTGAACACCCACCGGGCTCCTTCGGCCAGAGCACCAGCCCCCAAGGCTATCCAGAGGGCGAAGATAAGATAGGTGGGGATGAAGAAGACCTTGATATCACCTCGGAAGTGGAGGAGGAAGAAGGCGAAGATGCTCCCATAGGAGAGGAATAGAAGGAGGAAGATTCTACGCGCCTTGAGGAGGCGGAAGAGACCAAGCAGCCCCAAGAGGATGCCGGGAAGGAGAAACTGTCCCTCTAGGAAGCGAAAGGCTCCTCCTAGAAGTTCCGGCCAGGTGCCATAAAGTCCAAGGCGACTCCCGTACGCTTGTCCCAGGACAAGTTTCAAGAACCCCCGCAGAGAGTTTTCGTAGAGTACGAGTTCCCGCCCTGGGGCTAGGGTGAGGTGAATATAGGGCGTGGCTGGGGCTCGCAGGGGGAGATAGAGGTAGAGGAGTTGGGGGAGGAGAAAGAGGAGAAGGAGCGAGAACGCCCATCTCGGTTGGCGCAAGGGCTGGGGGTCGGTGAGCCAGATAAAGAGGAGGTAAGCAGGGGCCAGAAGGGCCATAGTCCGGTGGTGAGTTAGACTTAAGCCGTAAGTGAAGGCGAAGAGATAGAGGGAGCGCTTCTCCCTTTTTTCGGCCCATAGAAGGAGCAAGAGAAGGGTGAGGGCCACAAAGAAGGTGTTGAAGGTATAAACCTCGGCGATGATCGCCTGGGACCAAAAAGTGCGGGAAGCGGCGAAAGCGAGAGTGGCCAAGGCGGCCACTCCCTGGCGAAGGTAGAGGGGCTCCAGTTTGGCCTGGGCCAGGAGTAAGAGTCCCACCAGGTAAAGAAGCCCCACCGTAATACCGCCCCAGAGGGCAGAGAGGAGGTTCATACGGAAAGCTACATCGCCCCAAGGGAGGAGATGAGACCAGAGCCAGCCCAAAATGAGATAGAGGGGGTAGCCGGTAGGGTGGGAGATCCCCAGGAGGTAGGGAACGAACTGGAACTCCCCTCCATCGGCGAACAACAGCGTGGGAGCCAGCGTGGAGAGATAGAGGAAGAAGGCCAAAAAGCCAAGGCCTATGCTTAAAGCAAAATCTACCTTCTTCAGCATCTCATCTCTTGACCAGAGAGACGAAGTCAACGGCCATGGCCAAGGTTCGTTTGTCGGGGTTCTTTCCCACATGGAGGTAAGAGTTCCCTTCTCCTGCGGCCTCGAGAGCCGTTCCCGTGGTGGCTCCCTTGGCCCCGATGATGGCGTGAGAGAGGCGCTCTTTTCCCCGCAGATCGATCTCGCCCCCTAAGGAGGCGAGGGCTTCCACCGCTTCCTCGGTGAGGTTCTGAATCCCGCCTTCCTTGAGGGCCACAACGACGATGTAACCCTCTGGGATAGAAGCGATGAAGTCGGACAGGGCCTGGGATTCGGATTTGTCGATATCAAAGCCGGCTTTATCTATCACCGCCCCGCTCTGGGGATCGATGACCGCCAGGTTATAGCCTCGGCGGTGGAGGGAGGCATCTATCCCTCCTACGGTGATATAGGCGAACTCGAGGCTGCTATTAACCTCTATCTCCACCGGGGAGGTTACCCCCGTCTCTCCTATGGCGAAATCGCCAGGGAGGACATCGTGAGGGGAGGCGAGGTGGGCGAAATCCAAGGCCACTTGGTTGAGTCCGGGATGCAGGAAAGTCGCCGGCACCTGAACTAAGAGGTCGGTCCAGCCAGGGCTCACCTTCTGCGAAGGGAGAGAATGACCGTTGACCCGTATGGTAACCCTCTGCGGGGGTGAGCCGGGGTAGGAGAAAGCCTTGGCCCGGATATGCAGGGTATAGTCTCCACTTTCGCGGAGGGGTAGGAAGAAACGGGCTCCCTTTTGGGTGGCCCAGTTGGCGCTGGAGCCGTCCAAAACCTCATCCCAACTCCAACCTTCTCCCTGATATATCCTTGCCCCTTCGCTCCCGAAGTCGATGGTCAGTTCCGTGGGGGGAGGGGGTTGCTCGACCTTGTAGACGGTGAAGCCATCCTCGTCTAGGATCTTTCTCACTGGGAAGACGCGCTGGACGTACTCTTCAACCTGGGCTCTTGTATCGATATATGGCGGGCGGCCAGGGATGCCGGGGTGGAAGATGAGATACCTGATGTCGAAGAAATAGAGCAGGTCTGGGGCCAATGCTCGGTCGCGCTCCAGTTGCCCTGGCGATAATTCTCCATAGAGCTCCAGGTCGGCGATGGAGGCGAAGATCGGTATACGCCGGAAGTAATCGAACTTGAAAGGCGGGTTACGAGATATATTTCCTCCTAACATCCGCTTCTTATGTACCGACTGATAATATTGGATCTGGGTTCTCTCCGCGCCCAGGACGCCGAAACTGTTCCGCCAGCCTAGGGGGAATTGCAGGATGGCGAAATCTCCCGGCTCGGCCGCCAGAGTATAGTAGAAGTCGGGCACCCGGGCATCGGTGAGGGGTAAAGGAAGGGCCAGATGCTCGAAGGAAAGGAGGAGCCAGAGGAGAAACGTCCCTGCCAGGAGCAGGCTCCTTCGTTTCATTCGTCTCAAGATACCGTATGCGGCGAAGCCCACCAGCACCGCCAGAGCCAACATCAGGACCACGCTGAAGCGGTTAGGGACCCGGTTGGCTTTAACTATGGGGATGTAGTGAAGGATGATAAAAGGCAGGGGCACGTTCACTAAGAGGCCGTCCAGGTCGAAGGTGGAGCGGCCGTTGATATGCAAAAGGGGCCCCAGGCAAAGGAGGGCGAAAGTTCCGGCACTCACTATCCAGGCCTTAAGTTCGGGCCAATATCTGATCGCGGCTGCTATCCCCAAGATGATGGCTACCCATCCCAGGTAGACGGTGTTCACATCGGTGAAGCGGGCCGTTCCCTCCCGAACCATAGTCAACTCTCTGGTCCAATCGCCCCCCAAGAGGGGGTGGAGAGCGGTGGGGGTGGTAAAACCGAATAGGTCCACCAAAAGTCTCTCCGAATCGCCCCAGCCCGGCAGGGCATAGTCGGCGCTGAGGAGTTCCCTCACTATCGGGTAGCCCAAAGGAAGGTAGGTGATAACCACCATGGTCACCAGTAAGGCTAGCCTTTTCATGAGGCCCCAGTTCATCTCCTTTCTAGCGAAGAGAAAGTAGATTACAGTCAAGAGGAGGAGGAAGAGGCCGAAGATCATCTCCGAGAGCAGGGCCAGGGTGGCGAATAGCCCGGCCAGGAGTGCGTTTCGCAGAGCCTGCTCTCGCACGCTCTTCACCATGAAGAGGGCATAAAAGGGTATCCACTGGGTTGTTATCATGTCGTAGTGGCCCAGAGCGGCGTAGACGAAATGGTAAGAGCCAAAGGCGTAGAGCGCTCCAGCCAAGAAGGCAGCGCAGTGATTGACCAAGGCTTTGGCCTCTTTTGGTTTCGTTCGATGGCTAAGGAGATAGAGGAGGAGGAGGTAGGTCCCGTACCCCGAAAAGACCAAGGCGAAGATCAGGGTCAGATTGCTGATGGTGGCCAGGCTTAAAAATGGCAGGAGGGGCAGAGATATGAGGGCGTTGAAGAGGTTATAGGTATATAGAGTCAGGCTTACACCCAGGGGGTAGAAGATATAGTCGGTAAAAAGGGGGTTGGTGTGGAGATCCAAGAGGGAATACCTGAACCACCAGATGTTCCAGAGGAAGGTGTACTCGTCGAAGGCCCAGATATCGGTGCCAGGCACGTGGGTAGTGAAATGGGTTACTAGGGGGTAGGTGAGGAGAAGGGCTAAGACGGTGTATAGCCCGATGATTACAAATATCTTTCGCCCGAGTGGTGACAACTTTCTCTCCTTCTGGTGATTATTACATACTACCTACTCTACGACAACCTCGACAGATCCTAGGCGTAGGTTGTCCTGGCCATCGTTCAACGTTAGGCGCTGGCCAGTTTCTAGAAGATAGAAGCCTACCACTATCTGGTATTGGCCAGGGGGGATATCGTGAGGCAAGAGCATGGCCTGCTTGTCCTCTATCTCTTCCCCGGGCTGCCAACCGAAGGTGAGTATGCGACTATCCTTTTGAGCCCAAAGCCCCCCTTCTTGGTCTACCAGGTGCACGAAGAGGTGGTAATCGACAGATAGAGGGGCTAGGAGACCCCAACGAAGGTTCAAAGCCAGGACATCGCCAGGCTTCACCTGCTCCATCATCCCATACCCTTTCAAGGCTATCCTTTCTCCAAAGATCGCCTCTTTTGTCCTTTCAGCCAAAGGCTGGGAGGGGAAGAAATAGAGGGCTAACCTTTCGTCGCCGAAGGATTCATCGAAGGCTCGGTAGCCTTTCTCCGAAAGCCAAACATCTAAGCCATCGTTCAACCCCCCGGGGATGAGCCAGAGGCGACGATACCGGGTGGTCAAGGTTTGGAGAAGTTCTTCCTTTTCCGTCGGAAGAGGTGACCCTCCCTCGAAGAGCCCATAGACGGGCAGGCTTCCCTTGTAGTGGTTTTGGAGGAGGGTTGTCTCCGCAGGGGAGTTCAAGATCAGGGCATCATTTGGCCCTGAATAACTGGTTATGAACTCGACCATCTCCACGAAATCTCGGCTCCCACCCTGCTTGTAGCGAGCCAGGGTGAAGCCTATGACACCCAGGATAAGCAAAATCAGGGCCGTGAGAGGCCAGAGGGGGTATGGACGAGGGGCTTTTGTATAGTAGGCTAAGGCCAAGGCCGACATCACGACCACAGACAAGAGAAAGGCTAAGGCCAGCCAATCTATCTGCGGTTTCATCCAGGCGAAATCGAGATAGTCGGTTCGCAGAAGGGATAGTTGACCCAGAAGGGGCGAGTAGCGGGGATCGAAAAAGGTAGCCGGGGCGAAAAGAGGCAAGCCCGTTTGAAGCAATATCTCCTGGAAGCGGCCGAAGTCGACGCTGAGCCCCAGGATCTGTATGGCTACACTTATCGCCAATAGCGAGGCGAAGGCCACTTTCGCTTTGCCGCGCAACCCTTCGATCAAGGGAGCGAGGGGGATCGCCAAGAAGGGGATAATGGGCACTAGGAAGCGGGGCCCCCAGGCAAACCCCCCATGCCACATGAACCATTTGGAATAGATGAGGATATAGACGGTGGCTAGGGAGAGAGAGAATGACCCTTCGATACGGTGCCGCCTCAGGAAGATGGGGAAAGCAGGCAGAATTAAGAGAAAGATGGGGCAATAAAGGAATAGGCCTCTTCCAGGGCTGATAAGGAGCCCCGCTAACCCGGTGAGAAGAGGCGTTCGAAAAGACTCTTGGGGTAGATAACCGGTGGTTAAGGGGTTCCCGAAGCGGAGATAGTTGTAGCCACTGAGGAGTAGAGCCCACAGGATAAGGGGTGTTAGGAAGGCTGCCAGGAAGGGGATGAGACGGCGATAAAGGGCTCTATCTGGGAGAGAGTAGGCCAAGAGAGGGAGCAGGAAGAGAGGAGCGATGGCTGCGGTAGCCAGCCGGGTGGCGATAGCCAGGCCCAAGGAGGTTCCAGCGAGGGCTAAATCGCTAGCGGCTTGGCTCTCCCTGAAGCGAAGGAGGAAATAGGCTGTGGCTAGCAGGGTCAGTCCCGTGAGAGGCTCACTGAAGAAATATTTGGAGTAGGGCCAAGCCATGCTCCCCAAACCGAAGAGGAGGGCCACAGCCAGATCGACTTTCCAAAGGTAGCCTAATCGCTGCAGATAGAGGAAAACGAGTAGCCCGGAAAGGACGGTGACGACGACATTAAGTAAAAGAGTTGTTTGCACGAACCCCCAGAAGGGTACGACCAGGCCCAACCAGGCCAGAGGCAGAGCCACAAGGGAAGTTCCGATCCCCTTACGGGAATAGAGTTCCCCACCTCGTCCGAAAGTGCCCTGTTGGAGCCCCATCCAGAGGATCTGATTAGTGTCGTAGTCGCCCCGTTTCACCAGGCTTTCCGTCACCGACAGCATAGAGAGCCCATCGCTGGAGTGGATATCCCCGCTGTAGGTTAGAAGATATATCGCTAGGAGAAAAAGCGACAGAGCCAGGGCCACACCCTTCTCTCTCTTCATAACAAAAATGTTATCATACTCCTGGGGTTCCCGCAACGAAAGGTGCGTAGTAAAGGGTTCCTATTGCAGTGGAGAAGAGTCCGTGATATAATGGGTTTACTTTCATTAACCGAGACCCCTAAGGAGGCGAGGGGTAGTCGATGAGGGTTCTAGTGGTAGATGATGACCAATATATCCTCGACCTCTTGACCTACCTCCTCACCCGGGAAGGACATAGCGTGGTCACGGCCCGGGATGGGCAGCAGGCCTTGGCCTATTGGCGGATGGAGAAGCCCGATCTTGTGATCTCAGAGGTTGATCTGCCTAAACTGGGCGGCTATGAACTTTGCGAGATGGTCAAAGAAAGCGGCTCTGCGCTCTTCATTTTCTTGAGCGAGCGGGCTAGTGAACAAGATATCCTTAGGGGGTTCGCGGCGGGAGGGGATGATTATATCGCTAAGCCTTTCAGCCCCCGCATCCTCATGGCCCGAGTCGAGGCGATGGCCAGGAAAATCGCTGCTCCTGTGGAGGGGGTCTCCCGGGGAAAGTTACAGATAGGGGAATTAGCCTTGGATGCTGATCGGTTAGAGGTCACGGGGCCACGAGGCACCGTCCGCCTGTCACCCACGGAGTTTGAGATCCTGCATGCCCTAGCCAGCAACAAAGGGGTAGTAGTCGCTGAGGAGAGGCTCGGAGAACTGGTCTGGGGGCCTGAGGGCCGAGGGAAGGCCGGGTTGGTAAAGAATCACATCCATCAGCTTCGCCAGAAGATAGAGCCCGATCCTAACGGCCCCCGCTATCTGCTCACCGTGCCCGGCGTGGGGTATACCATGACCCCTCTCCGTCCCATCTCGTGCGTGCGGCATCCTGAGGATGCTTCAGCATCCGAAGGAAAGGAGCCTTCCGACGACGAATTGGGAAGAGGGCCCTCCGTTCGTAAATCTTCGGATACCGGCTCATCGTAGATCAGCCATGAAAGTGGAAGAAGAGTTGAGGGAAAGGGAAGAGAAGAGCCAAGGAGGCCTTGATCTCCTGGGCTCAGCCTTTTTGGTTACCAAGGAGGCGTTGCGAGGCCGGCGTCTCTCTTACATGGCCTTGAGCGGGGAGAACTTGGTGATCGAAAGGGCTTTCGGGCTCCCTGAGGGGATCGCTCTGGGCAAGAGGCTGCCCCTAGGAGAGGGGGTTGCCGGTTGGGTCGCCCGGATGAAGAAGCCTCTTCTAGTGAAGGATTTTGAGCGAGAGGTTCGCTTCATCGATCCGAAGCCTGGCTATGAGACCGGTTCTTTTATCAGCGTTCCCGTTTTCCTGCGGAAACGGGTGATTGGGGTGGTAAATGTGGCCGACCGAGCCGATGGCCGACCCTTCGATGAGTCTGATCTAGAGGCGCTCCTTGCCCTGGTGGAGCATATGGCTCTCTGTGTGGAGAATCAGAAGTTGAGGGATGATGTGGCTCGTCTGGCGGCCACCGATCCCCTCACCGAGGTTTGGAACCGCCGCCACTTCGAGCGGCGCCTGGAGGAAGAGTTGGCTAAGGCTAAGCGGAGCGAGGCCCCCTTATCCCTTCTCATGATCGATGTGGACGATTTCAAGGCTTTCAACGACACCCATGGGCATACGGCTGGCGATGCTGTTCTGCGAGGTGTTTCCCGCTCCATCGACTCTGCTGTGCGGACGGGGGATATAGTCTGCCGCTATGGAGGGGACGAGTTCGCCGTGATTCTGCCCCGCACTGATGTGGTGGAAGCCCTTTCAGTAGCAGGAAGGGTCTGTCAGCGGGTAGCAGCCACCCCCCACGCCATGGAAGGGGAGCGGCCCAGGCATTTCAGCATCAGCGTGGGTGTCTCCTCTTACCCCGCGATCGCCACCAGCAAGCAAGAGTTGGTGGATCAAGCGGACCGGGCCATGTACGAGGCTAAGTACAGCGAGCTCTCTCATATATGCTTGGCTGAAGCGACGCCAATAGTGCCAGAGGCCCCCCCACCCGAGAGTGAAGGGTTTCCCTACCTCCCTCTGCCTCCGGAGGTGCCGAGTCGAGAGTTGGCTTCCCTTCTCCCTTTGGAGGTGGCGCGAAGGCTGGAGTGCGTGCCTGTGGGTCGGGAGGGTAGAGATCTCACTTTGGCCTTGGCTGACCCCAGCCAGGGTTTCGCTATCCGAATGGTATCCCAACTTACAGGCCTTTGTATCTTCCCGGTGGTGAGTGGCAAGGAAGAGATCCACCAAGCGCTGAGAAGGATGACTACACTCGCGCAAGAGTCGGGAGAGTGGCCCTAATCGATAGCCTCAAGGTGGTGTAAAGTGGCGAGCCAAGGGATAGCCCTTGGCTCATCTTTATCTTTGGGGTTTCTCTACTCCTCCCCTGGCTGCGGAACCCTCTCACCCGGCTGGGGGAAGCGAGTTAGAACCGTGGCTTCTTGGTGCAAAGGTACCATGTCCCCCAAGGCCAAATCGCCTATCGGCTTCCCAGGCCCCTCTTCCCCCCTGGGCAAGGCGAAGAGCCCTATCTGGGTCCCTTCCCTATTGTATTTTCTCTTGGCGTAAGCCATCCCCAACTGATAGCCATCCACTAGAGCGCAACTGGTGACCGTACCGATGTACAGCCCCCTCTTATCTACCACCAAATCGCCCTGTTTGAGCATGCGGCCACCCTTGGTGTTGAGTCGAAAGCGAAGGATCTCCATCTCCCTTTTGGCTTCCTTCTCTAGAAGGGCTTTTCTCCCGATGAAGAAAGGCTTATGGAATTTGACGAAGGGGCCATAACCGGCTTCCAGAGGAGAGATATCATGGGTGCCAGCCAGTTCATGGCCATAGAGGGGCAGGCCAGCCTCTGTCCTGGTGGAATCCCTGGCTCCCAGACCAGCGGGCTTGATGCCCAAATCATCTCCCGCCTCCAAGAGCCTCTGCCAGAGGAGCACCGCATTATGAGGGTGGATGTAGAACTCGAAACCGATCTCCTCGCCGGTGTAGCCAGTTCGGGAGATGATGAGGGGCAGGCCTAAGATCTCCGTCTCTATGAATTCGGATCTTCGGAGGCGAGCGAGGGTTCGCGCTAACCTAGGGTCCTCGATAAGGCGTCTCAGTATGGCTAAGGAATTGGGGCCCTGAAGAGCGATGTCAATCCTTTGTTCCTCCCTACAGGAAGGGTCTTTCAGGTCTCTGATGGTGACGCTCCCTTCGATCTCTCTGAAGGGATAATCCCGATCGGTGAGGAACTCTCGGGAATTGACGGCCAGAAGCCAAGCCAGGATCTTCTCCTGGTTAACGGCGTTAGCGACCATCATATAGAGCTCTCCTCTTCGACGATAGACCATGACATCGTCCATCACCTGGCCATCGGGGTTGAGGATATAGCCGTACATAGATTGGCCATCCTTCAACCAACCGATATAGTTGCTGGTCACCACGTCCAGGAATCGGGTGGCATTTGGGCCGGCGATCTCCAGCACCCCCATATGCCCCACATCGAAGAGGCCCGCCCTCTCCCGCACCGCCTTATGCTCCTCGGTGATGCTTGTGTACCAGACCGGCATCTCCCAGCCAGCGAAAGGTATGATCTTCTTGGTTAACTTCGAATGCTCAGAGTAAAGAGGGGTCCGTTTCGGTTCGCCTTCCTCTGGTTCGTATACAAACTCCCTTTTTTCCACCTTGGGCCTTACCTCTTGCACGATCGCTTTCTGGCCCACAAAGTAGGGCTTGGAGAGGGCGAAGAGGGAAGAGTATCTGCCCCTATATAGGGAGAGTCCATCTACTGGGGAGCCACCATAGGAGGGAAGAGCGGCCTCCGCCCTTAACACCTCTCTAACCTGAAGGCCAGCGGGTACTACGCCCTCCTCCAGTAGCAGGTTCCAAAGTTCAGGGGCCCTCTTTCGAGGGAGGATGATCTCCAAACGCTGGTCCTCATCGCCGTATCCCGTGCGGAAGAGGAGGGCTGGGATGCCGGCTATCTCCCCTTCCCAAGCGTGGAACCTTTCCAATTTTGGAAGGGTAGTCTCCACCCTTTGCAGGATCTCCCAGGATCGAGGGCCGTGGACGCCCAGGGCGGTCTTTCGCCTTTCCTCGGCTCCCTCCTTGAGATCCTCCACCACCGCTGGCCCCTCGATCTTAGCCATGAGATCTTCGTGGTCGAAGAGGGTATAGCCGTCAGAGAGGGCTCGCAGCCACTCTTTCACCCTTTCACTGTTGGCAGGGTTGGTCATCAGGAGGTAATGGTCCCAGCCCCACCGATCGCTCTTCAGGCGGAGGATGAGAAGGTCGTCCATTACCTTGCCCTTCTCTTCTAAAATGAAGGAGCGGTACCCCTCTCCAGGTTCGAGCCTGGTCACATCGTTGGTGACCACCCCTTGGAGGAGGGCCTTGGCCCTCTCCCCGCTGATCTCCAAAAGCCCCATATCCCCCAGGTCGAAGACGGCGGCTGAATTCCTGGTCGCTTCTCTCTCCTTGGGTGTATCTCCATAGTGTAGGGGCATCTTCCAACCGTGGTGTTCTGCCACCTTGGCATCCAACCTCAGGTGTTCTTCCAGTAAAGGGGTCTCTTGGATAGTCCTTTTGGCGGGGATATAGTAATGGGGGTATCCGCTCTCCCGAGTCACCTTATCGCCCGCTTCCGCCACCAGTTCCGCCACCCCTCGCTTCACCTCTTCCATGATCGCCGGGTCGATCTTCCCCCGAGGGAGATCCCCCCGCAACCCTATGTAACTGAAGGGTTGTATGTTGATAAGCACCTTATGGATGAGCCCGGCCAGTTTGTCCATCTCTTCTGGGCCAAAGCCTCGCTGAGTGACCCAAGGCGTGCCCAGCCGGATGCCGCTGGCATCGGCGGCGCTAGTGTCGCCGGGGATGGTGTTCTTGTTAACCACGATACCAGAGAGGTCTAGGATGCGAGCCGCTGTCTCCCCCTTGAGGGGGAAGCCGGTCTTTGTGGAGATGGCGTTAAGATCGACACAGAGGAGATGAGTGTTTGTGCCTCCGTAGGCTATCCTGAGGCCGCGCTTCTCGAGAGCATCGCTTAGAGCCACGGCATTCTCCACGATCTTCTCTTGGAGCCTCCTGAACTTCTCCGTCTGGGCTATCTTGAAGGCCACGGCGATTGCGGCGAACTTGTTGACATGGGGTCCGCCCTGTTCGCCGGGGAAAACGGCGCTATCTATGAGTTGGGCCTTCTCCTCGTCGGTGGTGAGGATCACCGCCCCTCGGGGGCCACAGATGGTCTTATGGGTGGTAAAGGTTATGACATCGGCATAGCCTATAGGGGTGGGATAGACGCCAGCGATGATCATCCCCGCTGGGTGGGCCACATCGGCCAAAAGTATAGCCTCTCCAGGGACACTATCGGCGACCTCTCTAAACCTCTCCCAATCCACTGTCCAGGGGTAGGATGTATAGCCAGCGATGATCATCCTGGGCTTGTGCTCGATGGCTAGCCTCTTTATCTGGTCGTAGTCTAGCCTCTCGGTCACCGGGTCTACCTGGTAGGAGACGATATGGTACCTTTTGCCGGAGCGGTTGAACTCGCTCCCGTGGGTGAGGTGGCCACCGTGGGGCAGAGCCATCCCCATGACCGTCTCCCCGGGCTCGACGAACGCCTCATAGACGGAGTTGTTGGCCGCTGCTCCGGAGAGGGGTTGGATATTCACGT
>CAZERB010000020.1:0-14327 GCA_964514645.1 uncultured Anaerolineales bacterium | reverse complement strand
AAGATGCCGCTCCATAATACGGATGCCCTGGATGGCGTCTACTGTTAGTTAATAGGAGTAATAGGCCAACAGATCGTGACCACCTATGAAGGGCTCCTGAGCCGAGATATAGTCTAGCACAACCGGTGGGAAAAGGTAGAAATGCTTGGTCAGCCCGGGGTAGAGCTTTTGGACCCTTTCAGAGGGCGTCTTCCCAGGCATAGGCTTCCCGAAGTGAGGTCTGAGGCAGTTAAAAGTGTATAGGTATTTAAGGGCTTGAGTGAAATGTTCCTCAAGTCCGGTGATAGATTGGAGGGTGGGGACATAGAACTCCTCGTCATCGGTGCGATGGGTTCTCTCTACATAGGCGTTATCCTTCCATTGCCTCTTCCGGATGCGGAGGAGCTGCACTTTGAGGGGGTCAAAGGTGTGGGTCTGAAGGCGGGATAGTTTGGCCAGACTCTTTCCCCCAAACTCCTCCCCCCAATCGGTCTGAAGGAAGAGTTGATGAGTAATGCCGAAGCTTCTCAGCCAGAGATGGATCAAGAGCATAAAGGTGAGTCCATTGGAGAAGGATTTCTCGTAGGAGTAGGTCAAGAATTTAGTCTTGGTATAGGGGTCGATAGCTGTCCACTGGTAGGGAGGGAGCCTATACTTCTGAATATGCTGGCAGGTAGCCCAGGGGAGGCTCTTTTGGTCTCTGATCACCTTCAGGTCTATCTGGAAATATTGCAGGGGATAGATCTTGTCCCAGTCGTAGTAGGAGATGGAGCGGAATTTACCTCGTCTCTTCTTAGGTTTGGTGAGCTTATGGCGCCTGAGGATGTTGCGAATGGTGAGGGAGGAGATCATAAGGCCATGCTTCTCCCTGAGATGATGGGCTAACCTGAGACGGCCGAAGTTGGTGGCTTTCCGTACCTTCACCACCAACTCCTCTATCTCTTTCGCCGTCTGGCGAGGGGAGCGCTTAGGGCGCCTGGAGAGGTCTTCCAGAGAGAGGCCCATCTCTTGCCGGCGAGCGAACTTCTTGACTGTGTTTCTGGAGCAGCCCAGCTCTTTGGCTGTACGGAGGAAGTTGTTTCCTGTCTTCTTGAATGTCCTGAGGAGGATCTTCCTGGCCTCTAGGGGGTTAATACGGTAAAGTTCCTGATAGGTGAGTTGGATCATGATCCACCTTCTTCAACTAGCCTCTGGAGATCACTTAGGTTCTCTACCTGGAGGGAGATTTTACTCTCTTTTTGATAGAGCCCAAGGACTCCCCTCAGAACCCTGAAGAAGTGGTCACGATGTCTTGGCTCACCTACATAGGAAACTTGACAAACCGCTCTAGTTTGTTCATAATATTTTTAAGTGAAAACTATTTTTGTACAGTAACAATTGTACTACAAGGTAGATATCGCCGCAATGGAGCGAGAAAAGGCAGTGTCGCAGGTGGCCGGTAGGAGAGACGAAAGGCGCAGTCGGGAGAGTGGCTTGCGCGAGGTGGGCGCAGGAAGGATCTCAGGGGTTAGGGGTCTTATGGGGCCAGTAGCCTAAGTAGTTGGGCTGCTGGCTTATTGCTTTATTAAGGAGTCAATGTCGGGAAGCGATGAGCCTGTACACCTTCTCTCCAGAGGATATAGAGCCCCTCATAGAGGGTTTGGCCATAGTAGGGACGGGCGGCGGAGGCTCCCCTTACTGGGGTAGGGCCATCCTGGAGCACGAGTTTAGCGTGGGACGCACCCTCGCCATGATCGACCTGGAGGATATCAGCGACCAAGCCACCGTGGTCAGCGGGGGCATCATGGGCTCGGTGAAGGTGCTGGAGGCCATGGGGGTCGAGGAGGTCATGCGCCATTGGGAAGAGCGGTTCGAGTTGTTAGAGGTGACCCGGGTGATGGAGACCATCCTGGGCAGGAAGATCGACCATGTGGTACCCTTTGAGGTGGGGGCACTGAACACGCCGGTCATGCTCTCCCTGGGGGCGCGTCTCGGCATCCCAGTCATCGACGGCGACGCCTTGGGCCGGTCGGCGCCAGAGACCCAGATGACCAGTTTCATCGGTCACGGGATCTCGCTCACCCCCATGCCCCTTATCGACTATCAGGGCAATGTGGTTATAGTCCAGGAGGCGGTCGACCCCACCTATGCCGATGAGTTGGGGCGCTGGGTCGTAACCAAGGGCGGAGGGGCGGGAGCCAACAACCACTACCCCATGAGCGGACGCCAGGCGAAAGAAGCGGTGGTTCCCAACACTATCAGTAGGGCGCTTGAACTGGGACGTGCGGTGGTGCGGGCCCGAGTGGAGGGCGGTGATCCCGTCGCTGCCGCGATTGGACTCCTGGGCGGTGTGCGGCTCTTCGCCGGCACCGTTACCTCCTTGCGGGAAGAAGAGAGGACGGGTTTCTATTACACTATCGCTTCCTTGGAAGGAAAGGAGGAATTCAGCGGGCGGATGGCTCGACTGGTGATTAAGAACGAGACCATGTTACTCTCCCTCGACGAGAAGGTAAAGGTCTTCTTCCCCGACTTGGTTTGCGTGCTGGAGCCAGACACGGGGCGAGGGGTGATGAGCGTAGATTTGGAGGTTGGAACGCCGCTGGTCTTGGTGGGGGTGCCTTGTCATGAGCGGCTCCGCGAGGCTGTACAATCGGAGATAGGAGCGGTGGCCTTCAGCCCAGCCCGTTACGGTTTCCCGGAACTTAAGTATCAGCCCATCGAGATGCTGGTGGAGGGGATGAACCGTTGAGAGCCGAGAATGTGGTTGAGGAGATGACGGGGCGAGAGCGGGTGTTGACCGCCTTAGCCTACCGCGAACCGGATAAGGTGCCCATCGACTTTGGTAGTACCTGGATCACCACTATCACCATCCCCGCTTACGAGCGGCTGAAGGAGCATTTCGGCCTCGAAAGCGAGACTATCCTCATGGAGCGGATGCAGCAGGTCTGCATGGTGGACGAGAGGATATTGGAGATATTCGATGCTGACACCCGAGGTGTCTTCTACGGCCCACCTGAATTGGAGTGCAACCAGTGGGTCGAACTATCAGATGAGCGTTATCGCGATTGCTGGGGCATCACCTACCAGAAGCCACCCACTTCCTACTATTATGACATGGTAAAGCCCGCCCTGGGCGGGGAGATCACCCTTTCGGATATAATCAATCACCCCTGGCCTGATCCCCATGATCCGGGCTACACACGGGGCCTGCGTGAACGAGTGAAGAAGCAACGGGAGAGCACCGACTGTGCCTTGGTTCTTAACCTCTCGGTTTGGTTTGTGCAATGTAGCCAGTTCATCCGTGGCTTTGAGGATTGGTTCATCGATATGGTGGCCCAACCCCGTTTAATGGAGGCCCTCTTCGACATCTTGAACGATATCATGCTAGCCACCATTGGCGATGTGCTAGCCGAAGTGGGCGACTTGGTAGATGTGGTTTCGGTGTCCGACGATGTGGGCACCCAAGACCGAACCGTGGTCTCCCCGGAGATGTACCGCCGTCTAATAAAGCCTCGCCAGGCCAAGGCGTTCGCCTACATCCACGAACGGACCAACGCCCCTTTGATGTATCACACCTGTGGCTCGGTGTATGACATAATGGAAGACCTCATCGAGATCGGGGTGGATGCCCTCAACCCGGTACAGACCACGGCGGCGAAGATGGAACCAGAGCGGTTGAAGAGGGAGTTCGGCGACCGAATCTCTTTCTGGGGGGGGATCGATAGCCACCGCGTGCTACCCTGGGGAACGAAGGAAGAGGTAAAAGAGGAAGTATATAGAGTCATACATACCCTTGGCCCTGGTGGCGGCTACATCTTGAACGCGGTGCACAATATCCAGCACAACGTGCCGCTGGAGAACCTCTTTGCCATGTTCGAGGGAGCCAAAGAACATGGTCGGTATCCGTTGGAGGGGACATGATTTGAGCGAGCGAGGGAGGCGTTATCAGATTCGAGCGGTGGAGCGAGCATTGGATCTTCTGAACACCTTTTCTACCTCCGAGCCGGAATTGAGTCTCATGGAGTTGAGCTCCCGCCTTGGCCTGAACCCCAGCACCACCTTCCGGCTGCTAGCGACATTGCGGTCCCGTGGGCATTTGGAGCAGAACCCAGAGAATCGAAAGTATCGGTTAGGGGTCGCCTGCCTTGAATTGGGTAGCGTGTTTCTGAACCAGAGCGATATCCATAAGGAAGCGTTGCCTATCCTGTGCGGCTTACGGGATGATTGTAAGGAGACGGTCCATCTGGCCAGGCTGGCTGGATCGGAGGTGGTCTATCTGGAGAAGTTAGACGGGCTTCTGCCCATCGGCATCATGGGCTCCCGGATCGGTGGGCGGGCTCCAGCCCATTGTACTGGCCTAGGCAAGGCTATGCTCGCTTACATACCGGAGGCCGAGATACGCCAACTATATGCCGAATCCGGCTTACCCCATTTTACCCCCAACACCATAACCGGTTTGACAGAACTTCTGAACGAACTGGCTTGTATCAGGCAGCGCGGCTACGCTGTGGATAACGAAGAGCATGAGCCAGACGTGAAATGCGTCGCTGTCCCCATCTGGAACTACCGTCAGAATGTGGTGGGCGCTATCAGCGTTTCTGGACCGGCCGGGCGAATCGAGCGAGGGCTCACTGAGCAAGGACTGGTCTCCAAGGTGCAAGAGGCTGGCCGAGAGATCTCTGGCCGCTTGGCGGGGTATAAAGGCATGGAGGAGCGAGCCATAGCCATCATCGACGTTAACCGATTGGAGGCCAAGCCTCGGGAACACTCGGACAACAAGCAGATCGTACGGCGAGATGATCTGAAGATCAGCCTGGTGAGCGTACGGCCGGGAGAAGAGATCCCTGTCCACCTTCACGAGGGAGAGGAGCAGTTTTATTATGTTTTGGAGGGAGAGGGGCTCTTGAGCCTCGGCGATGAGGTCTATTCGCTGTACCCAGGAATAGCGGTGGTCATTCCGCCCCAACTCCCCCATGGCGTTCAGAACCCCAACGCTACTCCCCTGCGGTATTTCGACTTTTTTATGGGCTGAATCCCTTGACCCTTGCCCTGCGCCGGGCCCAGGGGAAAGGAGATAGAGATGGTCGACGTCGTAACCTTTGGTGAGACCATGATCCGGCTTGCCCCTCCCGATTTTGAAAGGCTGGAGCAGGCAACTACCCTGAAGGTCACGGTGGGCGGTTCGGAGTTGACCGTAGCGGCTGGTCTTTGTCGGCTGGGGTTGAGCACCGCTTGGGTCAGTCGCCTGCCCAATAACGCCCTGGGGCGGATGGCGTGCAACAAGGCCCGAGAGCACGGTGTGGATACCTCTCACATCGTCTGGTGCGGCGGAGAGCGGATGGGGCTCTACTTTGTCGAATACGGTGCTTCTCCCCGGGCCAGCAAAGTCCTTTATGACCGGGCCGATTCGGCTATAAGCCGCATCAAGCCGGGGGAGATCGATTGGTCTAGGGTATTATCCGGTGCCCGCCTCTTCCATACCAGCGGCATAACCCCAGCCCTCAGCGATTCGGCAGCCATGGTAACAGAGGAGGCGCTGAAGAGGGCCAAGGAGGTCGGCTGTCTGGTGAGTTACGACCTCAACTATCGAGCCAAGCTCTGGAGCCGGGAGAAAGCACGGGAGGTCCAAACCCCCTTCATGAAGTACGTGGACATCCTCTTAACCACTGAAGAAGACACCCAGAGGGTCTTCGGCATCGAGAAGGAGAATTATAACGATGTGGCGGTAGAGTTAGCGGAGAGGTTCGGCTTCAAGGTGGTGACCATAACCCTGCGCGGCGACCCTTCCGTCTGGCGGAACACCTGGAGCGCCATCGCCTACGCCGACTGCACCTTTTATGACGATGTCACCTACGAGATCGAGGTGGTAGACCGTGTGGGAGGCGGCGACAACTACACTGCCGGCTTCCTCTATGGCTATCTCACCGATGGGGTGGCCAAGGGGGTGCGGTATGGCAACGCCTTTTCCGCCTTGAAGCAAACCTCTTGGGGAGACATCAACTGGACCACCGTGGAAGAGGTAGAAACCCTGCTCAAAGGGGCGGGGCTGCGTATATCCCGCTGATAAGGAGTCACAAAGTGCACAGGGATGAACAGGTAAGGCTCATCGAGGAAAGCGGTATCATCGCCATTGTCCGCTTTGACCGCTCTGAGCAGCTGATCCAGGTGGCGAAGGCGATCAAGGCTGGAGGCGTGGCCATCATCGAGTTCACCATGACCACCCCCAACGCTTTGGGCATTATCGAAGAGTCAGCGCGGGAGTTCGGCGACGAGGTGCTTCTAGGAGCGGGGACGGTCCTCGACGCCCAGACCGCCCGGGCGGCCATCCTGGCGGGGGCAGAATTCATCGTGGGGCCGACCCTCGATCCAGAGGTGATCGAGGTCTGTCGGCGCTACAGCAAAGTGGTGATACCTGGGGCCTTTACCCCCACCGAAATCCTCACCGCCTGGCAGTGGGGGGCCGATTTCGTCAAGGTCTTTCCCGCTACTCTTGGTGGTCCCAGCTACTTGAAAGCGATACGGGAGCCTTTGCCTCAAGTGAAGCTCATACCGGTGGGCGGGGTTTCCTTGGAAAATGTGGCCGATTTCATCAAGGCTGGAGCGGTGGCGGTAGCGGTTGGAGGCAACCTAGTGAAAAGGAAGGCCATCGCCGAGGGGAACTTCGCCGAGTTAACCGAGACAGCCCGCCAGTTCGTGGCCATGGTGTGTGAAGGCCGGGCCTCATAGCCAGGGGGAGCAAGATGACACCCTTCGATCCTGTGGTGCAGAAGGTGACTATACTGGGTATCGCTGGCAGCCCCCGTGCAGGCAACACGGAGATCATGGTTCGTAAGGCGCTGGCAGGGGCTATGGAGGTTGGGCAGGTGGAGACGGAGTTCTTCAGTTTCCACCGTCGTCAGTTCGGACCGTGCATAGGAGAGTGTTACGAGTACTGCGCTGAGCATGGTGACTGCTGTTTCATGGACGATTTTCAGGAGTTTCTCGACTTGTGGCTGAGAGCAGACGGAATCATCTTCGGAGTGCCGGTCTACCATCTCTCTGTACCGGCTCAGGTGAAGGCAGCCATCGACCGGCTGGGCAACGTCCTGTGCTCCCACTTGGGAGAGGAAGTGCCTCGCTTCTCTAAGGTCTGTGCGGCCCTTACCCAAGGCCTCGACCGCTTCGGGGGACAAGAACTCACCATGCAGTACCTCATCGAGCACTTCTTGGTCATGAACTGTATCGCCATCGCTGGTGACTTACTCGATTCGTATATCGGGGCTGCGGGCATCGCCGGGGGCATAGAGTTGGACGCCATCCTCCAAGATGAGCATGCGCAGCGGACGGCTTGGAATGTGGGGCGTCGCGTGGCAGAGATGACACGTATCGTTAAGGCAGGTTTGGCGGTCTTGTCTGAGGAGTTGCCCGAGGGGTATTTCTTCAAGCCAGATCGGTTGGGAAAGAAGCGAGCAAAGGCAGAAAAGGGGTAAGGTGAGGGGGGAGATCCTGTCGGGCACCTATTTTGCCCAGGGAGATTGGGCTTGCGCTGAGGGGGCGATCGCCGCTGGTTGTCGCTTCTTTGCTGGCTACCCCATAACACCAGCCACCGAGATCATGGAACGGATGGCCGTACGGTTGCCCCAGGTGGGTGGGGATTTCGTGCAATTCGAGGACGAGATCGCTTCCATGGCTGCGGTTGTAGGAGCTTCCTACGCTGGTGCTAAGGCTATGACAGCAACCTCAGGGCCGGGGCTAAGCCTGATGGCGGAGAATATCGGCTTGGCCCTGATGACCGAGGCTCCATGTGTGGTGGTGGACATCATGCGGGGTGGCCCCAGTACGGGACAGCCGACCTTGGCCGCCCAGGGGGACCTCATGCAGGCTCGCTGGCTAACTCACGGCGATTATGAGGTGATCGCTCTAGCCCCCGCCTCCGTTCAGGAGATGTTCGACTTAACGGTTGAGGCGTTCAAGTTGGCGGAGCGGTACCGCCTGCCGGTGCTGCTTTTGGCCGATGCTCTCGTCGGCCAGATGTACGACAGGTTGGTCATACCTGAGGCTGACCAGGTCACGGTTGAGGGCCGGAAGAAACCGACGGTCGGGCCGGGCGACTATCTACCCTTTCAGGCAGATGATAGCTTAGTGCCTGCGATGGCCTGCTTCGGGGAAGGGTATCACTTCCATATTACGGGACTGACCCACGACGAGAGTGGATACCCGGATATGTCGCCCCAGGGCCAAGCGCGGCTAGTCACTCGCCTCTGTGCGAAGGTGCGCGATAGGGCCGAGGAGATCATCAGGCTCGATACGTACCATTTGGAGGACGCCGAAGTAGTGGTGGTAGCCTACGGCGTGGTAGCCCGTTCAGCCCGGCGAGCGGTGGATCTAGCCCGTGAGAAGGGGGTGCGAGCGGGCCTCCTGCGGCTAGTGACGGTCTGGCCATTTCCAACCCAATTCCTAGATGGCCTTTCCCATCGACTGAAGGCTCTCCTTGTTCCGGAGATGAACTGCGGGCAGTTGGTGCATGAGGTGCGGGGAGCCGCTCGGGGGTGCTCCGTGCACTCTCTTCCCAAGCCAGGTCCCATACCCCACTCCGCTCAGGAGATGGTGGAGGCGATGGAGGGGATAGAGGTATGAGTCGGGGCCAGATAAGGTTTCCACTAGATGGGTTGCTGCGCCGCGATCGCTTTCCGCATCTCTGGTGTCAAGGCTGTGGGTTAGGTATCATCCTCAGCGCCTTCTGTCGTGCGGTTCAAGAAGCGGATATCGATCTGGACCATCTGGTGGTTGTCTCAGGCATAGGTTGTGCCGGGCGACTGCCAGGCTATCTGAACTGCGACGCTTTTCACGCCACTCATGGCCGGGCTATCCCGTTGGCCAGCGGGGCCAAAATAGCCAACCCTGATCTGAAAATAGTGGTCATAGGTGGAGATGGGGATCTATTCGCCATTGGGGGCAACCACTTTCTTCACGCCGCTCGGCGCAACCTAGAGATGTTAGTCATCTGCTCGAACAACTTCAACTATGGCATGACCGGGGGTCAGGTGGGTCCCACCACACCTCTTCAGGCGCTGACCAAGACCACCCCCTTTGGCAACTGGGAGGAGCCTTTGAACCTGGTTCAGTTGGCAGCGGCGGCTGGCGCAACCTATGTGGCTCGTTGGACGGTCACTTATCCACAGCAGTTGACCAACTCCATCAGGAAGGGGTTGCAGAAGGAAGGGTTTGCCTTCATTGAGGTTGTTTCCCCCTGCCCTGCGATCTACGGGGAGATGAATGAACAGGGTTCAGCCTGGCAGATGTGGGAGGAACTAGAGGCGGCAAGCCGCATTCAGCATGGGGTCTCACCGGCTGAGGCGTCTTTCGATTTCCATGAGCGGATCATCTGTGGCGACTTTACCGATAGAGAGCGTGTGGGGTACACTTTGCGCCTGCGTCAGAACAGGGATGTAGCCCGGCAAGAGAGGCTAACCGGTCGTGGATGAGGTCCAACGACGATTGGCTCATATCCATATTCGGAGCAGCGAGTGCAAAGGCTGCCGATATTGCGTGGAGATCTGTCCCAAGCGGGTCTACGAGATGACAACGGTCTATAACGAGCTGGGATATCCGGTTCCCCGGCCTAGCCATGAGGAGGAATGCATCGTCTGTCGACGGTGCGAGACAGTCTGTCCGGACCTAGCGATCTACATCGAACGAGTAGGGGTTGGCTTCAATAGGAGGTCCGTTGTAGATGCCCGATACCAGCCGTGAGAAGGAAGAGGAGATGATGCGATTGCGGAACCTTTCCATCGACGCGGAGAAATGCACGGCTTGTAGGGCCTGCGAACTGGTTTGTTCTTACCATCATGAGGGGGTATTTTCGCCTTCTTTGTCGCGCATCCGCGTGGTGCGGCTCCATGGCTTCAACGTACCCGTTGTCTGTGTGAACTGCGCCCGTCCAGCCTGCGTGGAGGTCTGCCCCACCGGCGCAGCCCGGATAGACCGTAGCGTGCCGGTGGTACGCATCGTGGAGGAGGAATGTATCGGTTGCGGGGAGTGCATCACCGCTTGTCCCTTTGGAGCGGTGGATTTCAACGAGGAAAAAGGGGTGGCTTTCATCTGCGACCTATGTGATGGGGAGCCGGCCTGCGTGGCCAATTGCATATACGGGGCTTTGAGTTTCAAGCCCGTCCGGAGTGTAGCCCAGGGCAAGCGACTAACTACAGCCCAGTTACGCCTGGCAAGCCAGGAAAGCGATTAGGGGGTCAATATGATACGAGATATCGGCGAGCAGCGCATTCTCAATGTAGATTTGACCTCCGGGCGAACATGGGTGGAGGAGGTGCCGCGCCAGGAGTTGTTGTGCTTCCTGGGCGGCCGCGGCATCGCCGCCAAGATCCTCTATCAGCGGGTTAAGGCTGGCATCGACCCCCTGGGGCCGGAAAACGTGCTCATCTTTGGCACCGGCACGCTGACTGGCACCAGCGCCCCCTCCTCTGGCCGTTCTTCGATGACCTGCAAGGGCCCGGCTACCGGGCTTTACCTGAAGGCGAGTGTGGGAGGCCATCTGGGGGCCGAACTGAAATATGCAGGCTATGACTACATAGTCTTCACTGGGGCTTCGGAGCGGCCGGTTTACCTCTGGATCGACGATGGTCAAGTGGAGATCCGCGATGCCTCTCACCTAGGGGGGAAGGGCACCCGCCAGACCGACCACCTCATTAAGGAAGAGGTAGGTGACGAGGAGATCCAGACGGCGGTCATCGGGCCGGGCGGAGAGAACAAAGTGCTCTTTGCCGGCATCATGGTCTCGCTTTATAACTCCCTCAGCCGCGGTGGGGTGGGCGCGGTGATGGGCTCCAAAAACCTCAAGGCCATCGCCGTGCGTGGTCATGGAGGACTAAGAGTTGCGCAGGGAGAGGCTTACTTCGATCTGGCGGCCCGCGTGCGGCAAGAACTGGCTAGGGACGCCGGCACGGAGAGCCTCTACAATTGGGGCAGCTCTGGCTCCATACCCGGTCTTAACGAGATGGGGATGCTGGCCGCTCATAATTTCAGTCGGGCAAGCCTGGCAGAAGTGGAGAGGATCAGCGGGCAATATTTTGTGGACGAAGGTTATCTCACCGGACGGGAATCCTGCTTCGCCTGCTCCACCGCCTGTCACCGGTACGTGCGCAGCAAGTCGGAGCGCTACGGAGATGTGGACGACTCTGGCCCCGAGTTGGAGACGGTATTGGCTTTAGGCTCGGAGTGTGGCATCACGGACACAGAGGCCGTGCTCAAGGCCAACCAACTCTGCAACGATTACGGCCTGGATACCATCTCCGCGGGCCACGTCATCTCTTGGGCTATGGAGTGTTATGAAAAGGGGTTGCTCGATAGCCAGCAGACGGAGAGATTGGAGTTGCGCTTCGGAAACGCCGAGGCTCAATTGGAACTGATCCGACGGATCGCCTTTCGAGAGGGCAAATTGGGCGATTTGCTAGCCAACGGTACCAAGAGGGCAGCCGCGGAGGTGGGGGGCGACTCTTGGAAGTGGGCCATCCAGGCCAAAGGGCTAGAGCAATCGGCAGTGGACACCCGGGCGGCCAAGAGTTACGCCTTGGCCTTCGCCGTTAACCCCCGCGGCCCAGATCACCTGATGACGGAGACCTATGCTGAGTTCGGTTTCACCGAGGAGTCGCGGGCTTTAATAAAGAAGATCACCGGCGACGAGAAATATGCCAACGCCACGCTTCTCGAGAAGCGGGCCGATATAGTGCGTTGGCACGAGGACTGCTACGCGGCCACAGAAGCGCTGGGCTTCTGCGCCTTCACCTCCACCGCGGCCTTCGCGGTCAACCCTGGGAACATGGCGCAACTTTTCAGTCATGCCTTGGGCGTTGAGTTCAGCGAGGAGGCGTTGATGCTGGCAGGAAGGCGGATAGTTACCGTGGAGCGCTGCTTTAACGTCCGGGAGGGGGCTGGTCGAGAGGATGATATCCTGCCTTGGCGGATGATGAACGAGCCTGTTCCAGAAGGCCCCAACCAAGGGATGGTGACGGACAGAGAGATGCTCGACCGACTGCTGGATCAATATTATGAGTTGCATGCCTGGGACCTGGCGACGGGTATTCCGAGGCAGGAGACCCTGGAAGAACTTGGCTTGTTGGAGCTGTGCGGTGAGGTGGCCCAATTGAGAGTCGGTATCGTAGAATCTCCCGATTAGGAGAATGCCGAAGGTCACACTCCGTCTATTCGGGTTTGGCGATAGAGCAGGCCGGTTCCTAGAGGAGGCGAGGGCCATCGCCCATGGAGCCACGGTACGCTCTGTATGGGAGGAGCGG
Organism: uncultured Anaerolineales bacterium; assembly: GCA_964514645.1. Classification (GTDB taxonomy): domain Bacteria; phylum Chloroflexota; class Anaerolineae; order UBA7937; family UBA7937; genus UBA7937. Next base: position 2,082 of record CAZERB010000020.1, on the reverse strand, counting down.
CGGACCACCAGCGGCAAGGAGGAGTTGCTGGCGCGTATCGATGAGGGGCGGTCTTGATCCTCGTCAACGGGAAGCCCATGCAGCAATTAGACGATTGGCAGACCGTCTTGGACTATGGAGATAAGGTCACTATATTGGTCAAGGCTTTTGGAGGTTGAGAGAGACCCTCAACTCTATCAAGCGCCTGGGCCTTGGGATGGCGTAGAAAGGAGGGGTGCCTATCGAGGGAGAAAGAAGTGGCGTTCTTGAAGTAGTTTCTTGCCACAAGGAGGAGGCAACAGATGTCTAAGAGGATCATGATTTTGGCTCTCCTGGTTGCGCTGCTGGCGGTTTACGGGTGGAGCATGGCCAGCGCTTCCCCGCTGGAGCAAGAGGTAATCTATACGGTGAAGCTGGGCGACAACTTATGGACCCTGGCGGAGAAGTACCTAGGCAGTGGGGCCGCCTATCCGGCCATCCAGATGGCCACCAACGAGAAGCATATAGAGGACCCCACCTTCGCCCAGATCGTAATGGCCAGGCTGATCCATCCCGGGTGGAAGGTCCTCATCCCCAGCGCCGAGAAAGCGGAGGAACTCCTGGCGCGGGCCAAGCCGGTCATCGTGATAGCCATGGACAGCGACATCGATCATATTGAGCCCATGGAGTTCCGCAGCGACTTCGGCTACTACGCCACAGCCAACTTCTATGAGCCCCTGCTCCTTCAGGTGCTCAAATCTGGAGCCGAGGAGGGTGTCCTGGAGGGGACGTTGGAGTACGGCCCTGGCTTGGCTGAGTCGATGACCATGTCAGCGGATGGGTTAGTAGCCACCTTTAAGATCCGGGAAGGAGCTAAGTTCGCCAACGGTGATCCCATAACCGCCCATTCATTCAAGCACGCCTTCGACCGGGCCATAACCGCACCTAGGAGTTACATCCCTCTCCTGGTGCAGTTCATGGGCTTTGATAGTGCGGACGACGTGGTGGTGGTGGACGACTATACCCTGGAGATCCACCTCAAGCAACCCGCCGCCCTCTTCAAGCCCCAGCTGGCCTTCCAGGTCTTCGGGGCTATGGATGAGAAGACCACCGCTGCCCATGCCACGGCTGATGACCCTTGGGCCTTCGACTGGTACCGGCACAACACCAACCCTAGCGGCCCCTATGTGATCAGCAAGTGGGAGCCGGGAGTGGAGTACTGGTTTGAGCCCAACCCCAACTACTGGCAGGGGCCTGAATTCTTCCAGAACCGCAAGATCATCGCTAAGGTGGTGCCTTCCCCGGAGGACCGGGAGTTGCTCCTGAAGAAAGGGGACATCGACTTAGCCCTGGGCTTGCCTTTCAAGGATGTTGATGCCCTGAAGGCCGACCCTAACGTGAAGGTATACGACATCAAATACACCCGGCTCTTCTATCTGGGCATGAACAACAAGATCGCTCCCTTTGACAACGTGAAGGTACGCCAGGCCATCTCCTACGCCATCCCCTACGAGACGATCATCAAGGAGTCGCTCTACGGATACGCCCAGAAGGCCACCAGCCCCATCCCGGTGGGGATGCCCACTCACACTGACGAATATTGGAACTACGACACCAACTTGGATAAGGCCAAGACGCTTTTGGCCGAGGCGGGCTACGGCGGGGGCCTCAATGTGGAACTGGCTGTCCGCCTCTCCATCCCTTGGGATGCGGACGCCGCCGTCTGGATCCAGTCCAATCTGGCGAAGATCGGGGTGAACCTCACCATCAACAAGATGACCGACGCCGACTTCTTCGGCAAACTCAACGCCCACGAACTCCCCCTCTTCATCCACGACTGGTACTCCTGGGGCAACGATCCCTCCTACCAACTCACCTTCCTGTTGAAGTGCGGCGCTTTCACCAACTACGCCGACTACTGCAACAAGCGGGTGGATGAGCTCATCGACCTGGCCACCTGGACCACGGATGAGGCCAAGCGAACGGAGTACATGCACGAGGCCCAGAAGATCATCGTCGAGGAGGCCCCTTGGGCTTTCCTCCATCAGCCCGACTGGATCGTGGCCGTGAGCAAGGATTTCACCGGCTTCGCCAAGTTGGACGACCTCTGCCTCCGCTTCGCCT
>CAZERB010000019.1:0-14923 GCA_964514645.1 uncultured Anaerolineales bacterium | reverse complement strand
ATAAGAGGGTACTTCTCGCCAATTATACCACAAGAACCACGAGCAAAAAAGGGGCAGGCTAGCCCGCCCCTTTCCACTCTCGTCCCAGATTCACTCTTCTTCAGGGGCTTCCTCAGGAGGCTTCTCTTCTCTCTCTCGGGGTATGATCTCCACCTCGCTGGGCACCACCTCTTCCACTACCTCTTCCACCTCCCTAAGAGGCAGGATCTGGGCTACTACCTCTTCCTTATCAGTGAGGATCTCCACGTCGGCGTCAACTGTGAGGTTGCCCACCAGTATAGCCTGGTCTATCTCGGCCAGATCCTCTAGGTTCACCTCTATCGACTCGATGAGGTTGGAGGGTAAGCACTCGACTTCCACGGAATCGAGTCCGCGAACTAGAATGCCCTCTCGTCTCTCCACCACGGGAGACTGGCCTATGAACACCAGAGGGACCTCGGTGGTGATCTTCTCGGTCATCACCACCTCATAGAAGTCTACATGTAGGAGGGCATTAGTGATAGGGTCTAACTGCACCTCGCGAGCCAGGGTCATCCTTGGCTCCTCGTCATCTCCCACCCGAAGGGTAATCAGATGATGGCTCCCCACCTGCTCTAGGACCCGTCGTAGGCTTCTCTCTTCGGTCTGTAATGGGAGGGGCTCCGTCCTATGGCCGTAGAGTATGGCGGGGACGACTCCCTGCCGCCGCAGTTGCTTCACCTGTTTGCCCATGACCTCCCGCTTCTGGGCCCTCAATTCTATCTCTTTCATCGATCTCTCCCCGTGAATATGCTCCTTAAAGCATAAATGAAGGCCAGGCTAGCACCCAGAGCAGCCCCCAAGGCCAGGGCTGATTTCTGATCCATCACAGTGGTCACTGAACCCTCAACAGGGCCGCTGGCGATAAATATGCTTCTGATCTCATCGGCTTTGATTTTCCCCGCTACCAGGAGCCCAGCGCCGCCTCGGTTTACCTCCATTTCCTGCCCAGAGACTATGAGTGCTACCGAACGCTCGAGATCGATCGTCTCGCCTCGTACAGCCAAAGCCCCGCCCTGACTCAGATTTACCTCTCCACCCTGGATATACTGAGCGCAACCCTGGCGGATGGTCACCTTCTCCGCCTCGATCGACTGGGCACACGATTGGTGAAGCCGAACCTCTTGGGCCCTAATGGTCTGGGCCCCACTCTGGGTCATCTCCACGTTGTTAGCGGTGACATCTCCCGCTAATTCGTTTTCCAGAACCGTCAGTTCCTCGCCAGATACCTCTTCACCAGCCATAGGAAGACCTCTTTTCCTTCATGATAACTAAAATTCTACCCTAAAACCGATAGTTCGTCAAGGTTTGACATTGAGGGGGAGTTGCCGTAGAATTTTCACTTGACCTCTTTTCCCGTCCCTCGGGATCCCTTTGGGACAGGGATACTTGACGTAGAAAGGATCGGATTCATGGTCAGGCCCATAAGCAGCCAAGAGATAAGAAAAGCGTTTCTCGATTTCTTTGCTAGAAATGGGCACTTGCTGACGCCCAGTTCCTCCCTGGTGCCGAAAGGGGATCCCACTCTGCTTTTCACCAGTGCAGGCATGGTCCAGTTCAAGCCCTACTTCTCCGGCGAGAAGATCCCCACCCATAGGCGTTTGGCCTCCTGCCAGAAATGTTTCCGCACCACCGATATCGATCGCGTGGGGGACGAGAGCCATCTTACCTTCTTTGAGATGTTGGGGAACTTTTCCATCGGCGACTATTTCAAAGAAGGGGCCATAGAGTTGGCTTGGGAGTTCGTCACCCGAGATCTTGGCCTTCCCCCGGACCGTCTCTGGATAACCATCTATCTAGATGACGATGAAGCCCGGGACTTATGGATGAAGATCGGGGTGCCAGAGGCGCGCATCCTCCGTTTCGGAAAGAGCGAGAACTGGTGGGGGCCAGCGGGAGAGACGGGGCCCTGCGGGCCTGACTCTGAGATATTCTACGACCGAGGGGAGAAGTATGGCTGCGGCCGTCCCGATTGTGGGCCTAATTGCCCCTATTGCGACCGCTACTTGGAACTCTGGAACCTGGTCTTTATGCAGTACCATCAAGATGAGGCTGGAGGACTTACTCCCTTGCCGGAGCAGAATATCGACACGGGGATGGGTTTGGAGCGGGCAGCGGTGGTGATGCAAGAGGCCTCCTCCGTCTATGAGACCGACCTCTTTTACCCTCTGGTTAAGCGGGCAGCGGAACTCGTGGGGGTGGAATATGGCTCCCGCGAGGCGAGCGACCGCTCCTTGCGCATCATCGCCGAGCATGGCCGAGCGGCCACTTTTCTCTTGAGCGATGGCGTGATGCCAGCCAATGAGGGGCGGGGATATGTTTTGAGAAGGATCTTGCGCAAGGCGATCTATCATGGCCGTCACCTGGGCCAAAAGGAGCCGTTCCTGGGGGAGATCGCAGGGGTGGTAAGCGACCTAATGGGAGAGGCATATCCAGAACTCATAGATAGAGCGGAGTTCGTAGTCCAAGTGATGACCGCCGAGGAGGAGAGGTTCCACCAGACCCTGGATACAGGTACCCATCTTCTCCTCGCTCTCCTGGAGGATCCAGAGGTCATCGAAAGGGGGGTCATCTCCGGCTTGGATGTCTTCCGCCTCTACGATACCTATGGATTGCCCCCCGATTTCACCCGAGAGATAGCCGCGGAGCGGGGCATAGATATCGACGAGGAGGGGTTTGAGGCTGCAATGGCTGAGCAGCGAGAGAGAGCAAGGGCTGCACAGATGGTCTCGCCTAGAGGCATATCGTCAGAGGAGGCCTTTGGCATCCCTACCGTGACCGTGCAACCTGCCTTCCAAACGGAGTTCGTGGGTTACGACAGCCTGGAGAGCACCACTAGCAAAGTTGTGGAGGTTCTGCAGGAAGGCAGCGTGGTAGATGTCGTTGAAGCCGGAAAGGATGTTGAGATCGTTTTGGATAAGTCACCTTTCTACGCTGAGGCAGGAGGCCAGGTTGGCGATACGGGCTATCTTCGCGGACCCAATGGCTGCGTGAGGGTCCTCGATACACAGTGGGTGCAGCCTGAGTTTTTCGTTCATCGCGGCGTATTAGAGGAAGGCCATCTAAAAGTCGGGGAGGAAGTGGTGGCCGAAGTTGATAAGGGGCGCCGCCTTGACATAATGCGCAACCATACGGCCACGCATCTTTTACATAAGGCTTTGCGGGAAGTCTTAGGAGGCCATGCGTCTCAGTCCGGTTCCCTTGTGGCTCCCGATAGGCTCCGTTTCGACTTCACCCATATGGCCGCTTTGACCACAGAGGAGTTGAGAGAGATCGAGCGGCGCATCAACGCCAAGATCAGAGAGAACCTACCGGTCACCGCCCAGGTGATCTCTTATGATGAGGCGATAGCCGCCGGGGCGGTGGCTATCTTCGGGGAGAAGTATGGCGACCGGGTGCGGATGGTGAGCATCGATGATTATACTAAAGAACTATGCGCAGGGACCCATCTTAGGGCTACCGGCGAGATAGGCCTCTTCCATATCGTTGGCGAGGAGAGCGTAGGCGCTGGCCTGCGGCGGATCGAGGCCCTCACTGGCCGTGGAGCCGAGCGGTATATGCAAGAAGCATTGGCCACATTAGCCCAGATGGCTGACAGGTTGCAAGTGCCGCCCATGGAGGTGGGGGATAAAGTCGCCTCCCTCCTGGAGTCTTTGAGGGAGAAAGAGAGAGAAGTGGTACGCCTTAGGCGGGAAAGGGCGAGGAGCAAGGTTGATTCTCTTCTGGAGAAAGTGGCGGAGGTAAAGGGGGTCAAACTGTTGGCGGCAGAGGTGCAAGCAGATGATATCGAATCCCTACGAGAGATGACCGATTGGGTAAGGGGTCGCCTCGGTTCTGTGGTCGTAGTTCTGGGGGCCGTTCTAGATGGCAAGCCCGGTTTTGTGGCTGCTGTGACCCCGGACTTGGTGGAGAGGGGTTTGAGAGCCGACTGGTTGGTGAAGGAGGTAGCCAACTTAGTGGGTGGTGGAGGAGGGGGACGTGCTACCCTGGCTCAGGCCGGCGGGCGAGAGGCCAGCAAACTCCAAGAAGCACTGGCTGCGGTAGAAGGGTTCCTAGCCGAGAGGCTGAAAGAATAAGGAGAAGTAGGGCCTGGGAACCGTAGCTTATGGAATAGGGGAGCGACGTCGTGGGATAGCGACGTCCTTTTGAGAGATGGGTTTATCTACACCTCGCATCGATGCCAAGGTGCAGCAAATAATCTATTTAGAAGCCGATGGCGACTTTGCCACCATACGCCATCGTCTATCTGCTGCTCAGGCACGGAAAGTCATCCTTGTAATACCTCCTAACTGCCGGGGGCTCAAAAACAGGATGCATCTCAGGCTTGTGGAGCGGCTGATGGACGAGTTCCCCATAAGAGTGGCTTTGGTTACCCGAGATCGAACTCTAGGAAGATCGGCTCGAGAACTGGATTTTCCCATTTTCCCCTCGGTAGAGAAGGCCCAAAGGAGCCGTTGGCCCCCTCGCCGCCCTCCCCTGAAGAGTCTCCTTCCCGCGAAGGGTCGCCGTCCCCCAGCGCGACCGACAAAAGTAGCCATGCAGAGAGGAGAGGCCGTTCTCTTCTTCGGCCTCCTGGGGGGTATCTTCCTCATCCTTTTGGCCGGCTTCTGGCTTCTAGTCCCTAGCGCAACCGTTACTCTCAAGCCCTTGACCTACCCTTTAGAAGAGACGCTGACGGTGCGTGCAGATCCGAATCTAGAGGAGATAGATTTTATGAACTTGGTTTTGCCCGCGACCATAAAGGAGGTGGAGATGACGGGCTGGGAGCAGATCGCTTGCACCGCTAAGAAAGATGTCCCCGATGGCTACGCCCAGGGGGAGGTGATCTTCATCAATAAGACAAGCGAAGCCACCACCGTTATCTCCGGCACAGTCGTCACCACTAGCGCGGGTACAAGCGTAAGGTTCCGTACCTTAGAGGATGTCTCCCTGCCTCCTGTGAGAGGGGGACAGGCCCGGGTGATGATTGAGGCTTTGGAGCCCGGGCCCAACGGCAACGTCTTCGCCTGGACCATTAACCGGGTAGAAGGGACGATAGCCTTACAAGTGAACGTGATCAACGACTCCCCCACCCAGGGTGGTACCATGAAGCAGGTCTCCTATGTGACTAACGAGGACAAAGAACAGGTGAAAGATATGTTGATGCGGCGGCTCAGGCAGGAGGGTTACAATAGTTTAGTCTCCCGACTGGAAGGAGCCTACTTGCCACCTGAGTCTGTGGAGTTGATCGTCCTTACCGAGACCTATGATAAGTTCGTAGAGGAGGTGGCGGATTCTCTCACCTTGGATATGCGGGTCTTGGCCAGAGGGATAGCCATCGCCGTGGAAGACGCGCCCCGTCTGGCTCTTGCTGCTCTGGAATCTTCCCTGAGCGAGGGGTTCCTTCTGCTCTCGCAGGAGATAGAGTTTCTTCCTGGAGGGGTGACAGAGGCTGGCGACGAGCGGGTTGTCTTTCAGGTTACCGTTAGAGGGCAGATGATGATGAAGATCGATGAGGGGGAGATAAAAGAGCATCTGACCGGAAAGTCGGTAGCCGATGCTGTGGCCTATCTAGGCCGTAGATTAGAACTGGCGGAGGAGCCTTCGGTGGAGGTCTTGCCTGGTTGGTGGCCCCGGTTGCCCTTGATCCCCTTCCGCATCTCTTTGGTCGTCATACCCCAGGAGAGATAGATGCGGCTGATGGGTCTCGATCTAGGGGAACGGAGGATCGGGGTTGCGGTTAGCGACCCCGGTCGAGTGCTGGCTAGAGGTATTGAGGTGATCGAACGCCGCTCAGTGGAGAAAGACCTCGCGGCTATCGCCCGCTTGGCTGAGGAGTACGAGGTAGAGGCTATCGTGGTCGGTTACCCTCGACGTCTAAATGGCACGGCGGGCGAAGAGGCGAAGAAAGCGGAGGCCTTCGCGGCCCAGATAGAGGCTCATCTCGGACTGCAGGTCACCCTCTGGGACGAGAGGTTGAGCACCGTGCGAGCGGCTAGGGCTTTGGCCGAGGGGGGCAAGAGGAAAAGGCGCCTGGGCATCGACGCTGTGGCCGCTGTGGTGATACTTCAAGATTATTTAGACTCCCTCAAATCATAAGGGGTGGAGTTGAAAAGACCGTTAATTCTCTATCCAGTGGCGTTTCTTGTAATCCTCATCCTTTCGGGAGGAGCCATCTTTCTAGGATGGCGCTACCTTCTAAGTGTAGAGAAGGCGAACGAGAACAATACCATCTCTATAGACATGAGTTCGCTTGAGAGATCTCTCTTGGGTTTTTACCTCGGCCTTCGGCAGGGCGAGATAGAGAGCCCGGCTAGCGATGATTCCACGCCCATCCTTTTCACCATTACCCCCGGGGAGACGGCAGCCACCATCGCCACCCGTCTAGAGAGAGCAGGGCTTATCAGGGATGCAGGGTTATTTCGACTTCTAGTGCGATATCGGGGTGTGGATAACCAGTTAGAGGCCGGCGACTACCAGTTGCGCCCCAATATGAGCCTGGAGGAGATCGTGAGCGCTCTTCAATCTGGCCGTCCTTCCGAGGTAACGATCACCATCCCCGAAGGATGGCGGATCGAAGAGATAGCCGAGATGCTCGAAGAGAGAGAACTAGTCAAGGCTGAGGAGTTTCTGAGAGCGGCGCGAGAGGGCGGCTATGAATACGATTTTTTGAGCGAGCGGCCGCAAGGGGTCTCTCTGGAGGGGTATCTCTTTCCTGATACCTATGGCATCCCTCCCGATTTTGAGGCCGCCCAGATCATAGATATGATGCTTGCCAATTTCGGACGCCGCTTCACGCCGGACATGCGCCAAGAGGCGGCCAGGCGAGGGATGAGCATCAATGAGGTGCTCACCATAGCCTCCTTGGTGGAAAGGGAGGCTAGAATCCCGGAGGAGCGACCTATCATCGCCAGCGTCTACCTCAACCGCTTGGAGGCTGGCTGGTTCTTGGAGTCCGACGCCACTGCCCAGTACGCCCTCGGCTATCAAGAGGGGACGGGACAATGGTGGAAGAGTCCCATCTCTCTAGAGGAGATGACCCAGATCGATTCGCCCTATAACACCTATCTTTACCCCGGGCTGCCGCCGGGACCCATCTGTAACCCCGGTTTGGCTTCCATCCAAGCGGTCATCAACCCGGCCGAGACCAACTACATGTATTTCTATCACAAGGGCGATGGCTCCCACGCCTTCGCCGAGACCTATGAGGAACACCTGGAGAACCAGAGACGGTATGGGGAGTAGATGGCCCTTAGGCTTTCTCCTTTCCGCTTTGGCCTTGGTGGGTTGCACAGTCACCAAGCCTATCATCAAGATCGGGCTGGTGGCCCCTTTCGAGGGGTTATATAGAGATGTGGGTTACGATGTCCTCTACGCTGTCAAGTTGGCTTTGCGGGAGTGGAACGAGGTGGGAGGGGTGGAAGGGTATATGGTGGAGTTGGTGGCCCTCGATGATAGTGGAGAGCCGGATCAGGCACCAGGACAGGCTTCTGAACTGATCCTGGACCCCTTGGTCATAGGTGCCATCGGCCATTTCGATGAAGAGACCACTCTCGCTGCCTCGCCGGTCTATCAAGAGGGAGGAATGGCCCTCATCGCCCCAGCCGTTATAGCGGGAGGCCTGGAAGATTATCCATCGGTCTTCCGACTGGGAGCCAGTGAGGAGACTTTGGGTAGGGCGGCTGCTCTTTTCGCCTGGGAAGAGTTGGGGGCTCGCCGTCTAGCCGTCCTTGGCGAGGGGAACGCTCTCACCCAGGCTTTCGCCATCGCCGCTCAAGATCTAGGGGCTACCGTTCTCTCTTACCAGGATATTGATCATCTAGAAAAGGACGAGGGGTTCGACCTCGTCTTCTTTGGGGGCTGCTCTTGGGAGGGAGCCACGCTTCTTCTCAGGCTGCGAAAGGTGGGGATAGAGGCTCCCTTAATGGGTGGCTTTAATACGCCCCACCTTGCGAGATGGGCCGGGGAGGCAGCGGAAGGCACTTTATATGCCACTTCTGCCATCTTCGTAGATGATCCCAAATTCTTGGCCGACTATCGAGGGTTGACGGGTACCGATCCGGGACCCCAGGCGGCCTTGGCCTACGATGCGACAAATCTGCTTTTGGCCGCCTTAGAGAAGGCTATCGAGAGCGATGGTCGGCCCACGCGGGAGGGGGTTCTCGCCGCCTTGAGAGGCCAAGCCTACCAAGGGTTGACCGGCGCCATCGTTTTCAACGAAAAGGGCGAGCAGATCGACCCTCCGATAGGAGTCTATGTGATCGATGAAAGTGGTTATCCTGGGAAGAGACTAAGGTAGGGGGAGTGGGATGAACATCGAACAAAGGTTGGCCAAGTGGGCTAGAGTGGAGATGACCTACGATGCCAGGGGGTTGGCAGAGAGAGATAAACGTCTCTTGCAAAAACTGATCGAAGCCTCCCGATACATGGACGAGGCTTTCTGGCATCAATCTTGGAGCGGTGCGGTGGAGGTGCGGGATCGGCTGCGAGCATTGGAGAGCGAGAGAAGCCTATTACGATTAGTTAACATCATGGCTGGGCCCTATGATCGTCTGGAGGAGTTCGAGCCTTTCCTTGATCTGCCTCCCAAGCCACTAGGTGCTGGCTTCTACCCGGACGATCTGACCAAAGAGGAGTTTGAACGATACCTGGCTTGCCATCCTGAAGAGAAGGGAAGCCTTTTGAGCCCTTACACTGTGGTGAAGCGAGAGGGAGATAACCTAATCGCCGTGCCCTATCACGAGGAGTATAGGGAGTTTGTGGAGCCGGCCTCGCGTCTCTTAAAGGAGGCGGCGGAGCTGACCGATAACTGCTCTCTGGAGAGGTACCTCACCAGCCGTGCCGAAGCCCTCCTCATCGATGACTATTACCAGAGCGATATAGATTGGATAAACCTTAAAGATAACGACTACGATATCGTCATCGGCCCCCATGAGTTCTATGAGGATAGGCTCGTGGGGGTGAAAGCAGCATACGAGGCCACCGTGGAGATCGTAAATCGGGAGGAGAGCCATAACTTAGAAGTTTATATCCAGTACCTGGATGATCTGGAAAGGAATCTGCCCTATCCCGAGAAACATAAACGCTCTATTGAAGGGCTCAAATCCCCCTTCGTGGTGGTGCAGGACATCTACCGTGGAGGCCATATCCGAGCCGGCGTACAAGCCACTGCCGCCAATCTGCCCAACGACCCCCGGGTCCATAGCGAGTATGGGACTAAGAAGACCTTCTGGAAGAATATGATAGAGGCTTACACAAAAGATATATCGTTTGCTGTGGCTAGGGAACTGATCGTCCCTGAGCAACTTGAACTGCTACCACGCCAGCCAGACATCGCCCTAACCCTTTTCCACGAAATCGCGCACGCTCTAGGCCCTCGCTGGGTCATACAGGTGGACGGCTCTAAGATCCCCATAAGGGAGGCGTTGAAAGATCATCTCTCGGCTTTGGAGGAGGCGAAGGCTGATGTCGTGGGCATCTACTGCTTGGGGTATCTCATGAGGGAGAGAATAATTCCCCGGGAGCGTGAAAGGGAGTACCACGTTAGAGATCTGGCTACCAATCTGAGGGGTCTCCGCTACGGCCTTGCAGAAGCCCACGCCTTGGGAAGGATGTGTCAACTTAACTACTATCTGGAAAGTGGGGCAATTTTCTGCGATGAAGCCTCAGCCCGCTTTGGGGTCGATTTCGAGAGGATAACCTCCTCGGTTGCCGACCTAGCGGAGATCATCTTAACCTTGGAGGCCACCGGCGATTATGAGGGTACAGGGAAGTTCTTTCAAAAGTATGGCCGGATGCCAGAGATAGTAAGGAAAGCGCTAGGCCGTACAGAGCATCTCCCGGTAAGCCTGGACCCGATCTATAAGGTATTGTGGGAGTGAGGGCGAAAGAGAGGGGAAAATGGAGATCAGGGAACTAAAACCGGATGAACTGAGATGCGTCTGCGACCCCGGCGAGTTCGACTTTCAATCCACCGCGGAACTGCCAGAGTTGACCGAGATCATCGGGCAGGTGCGGGCCACGCGGGCCATCGACTTCGGGGTGGATATCCCTTGCTACGGTTACAACATCTTCATCATAGGCCCCACGGGCTCCGGCAAGACCACTACTATTCACGCTTTTCTAGAGGAGCGGGCTCTGGCTAAACCGGTTCCCGACGATTGGTGCTATGTGAACAACTTCCAAGACCCCTACAGGCCTCATGCCCTTCGCTTGCCGTCCGGCGGAGCGTCTAGTCTGCGTGAGGATATGGGGGAGTTGATCAAGAATCTGCAGGAGGAGATCCCTCGGGCCTTTGAAAGCGAGGAGTATGAGCAGCACAAGGCACAAATCGGTCGAGAGTTAGAAGAAAAACGCACTGCCCAACTGAGAGGGTTAGAGGGGTATGTCAAGGAACAAGGTTTCGCTCTCTTACGAACACCGGTGGGCTTCATCATCGCCCCCGTTATCGAAGGCCAGGTCCTAACGGGGGAGCAGTATGAGAAACTCGATGAGGGGACGAAGAGGGCTCTAGAGGAGCGAAGGCCGGAGTTACAGAAGGAACTGGAAAAAGCCCTGCGCGAGGCGAGGGATCTGGAGAAGAAGGCCAGGGCCAAATTGCGCAACCTGGACAAGGAGATCGCCGAATTCGCCATCGGCCACTTTTTTGAGCCCCTTAAGGAGAAATATAGAGACCATCCGAAAGTCATCACCTTCTTGGATGACGTACGCAGGGATGTGATTCAGCAGGTGGATGCTATCAAGGCCGCCGCTCAAGCACCGGAGGAAGCAGAAGGGCCCCAGATCACACCCTTGGCTGCTCCTCGCTCCCCCTTCCATAACTACCGGGTTAACGTCTTGGTTGACAACTCCCCTCTTAAAGGGGCGCCAGTCATCTTGGAGACCAACCCTACCTACAGCAACTTGGTAGGTCGGATCGAGCACCAGGCTCAATTTGGCGCTCTGGTGACCGATTTCAACATGATAAGAGGTGGGGCCTTGCATCGAGCCAACGGCGGTTATCTTATCGCCGATGCCAGGGCCATCCTGCGGCAGCCTTTGGCCTGGGAGGCTTTGAAGAGAGCGCTCAGGAATGAAGAGATCAAGATAGAGGAACCGGCTCAGCAAATAAGCCTCATATCTACGGTGGGCTTGGAGCCGGAACCGATCCCCCTCGAGATAAAGGTAGTGCTCATCGGAGATCCCCTCACCTACTACCTCCTCTATGCCTATGATGAGCAGGTGCAGAAACTGTTCAAGGTGAGGGCCGATTTCGCTCTAGATATGGACCGGACGCGGGAGAATATGAGGAAATACGCTCTTTTTATTGGCGCTCGGTGCCAAGAGGAAAGGCTATGCCATTTCGACCTAAGCGGCGTGGCCAAGGTGGTAGAATACGGCTCCCGTTTGGCGGAGCATAAAGAGAAGTTAACCACTCGCTTTGCCCACATCGCTGACATTGTTCGGGAGGCCAGTTATTGGGCTGGCAGGGAGGGGAGCGACCTGGTGACCGCCGCCCACGTACAGAGGGCGATCGAGGAGAAGGTCTATCGCTCCAACCAGGTGGAAGAGAGGGTTCGAGAGTTGATCGAGGAGGGGACCCTCCTGGTAGACACGGAGGGCGAGGTGATTGGCCAGGTGAACGGCCTCTCCATCGTCTCCCTAGGAGACTACGATTTCGGCAAGCCCTCCCGCATCACGGCTAAGACCTATCTGGGGAAGGCCGGGGTGATCGATATAGAGCGAGAGGCAGAGTTAAGTGGCCGGATCCACGATAAGGGGGTGATGATCCTCTCTGGCTACCTGGGTGGCAAGTATGCCCAGGATAAGCCCCTCAGCCTCTCGGCTAGCCTCTGTTTCGAGCAATCCTACGAAGGGGTGGAGGGGGATAGCGCCTCCTCCACGGAACTCTACGCCCTCCTCTCCTCTCTCTCTGGTTTTCCCTTGAAACAGAATATCGCTGTCACTGGCTCGGTCAACCAGCAAGGGGAGATCCAGCCAGTGGGAGGGGTGACTAAGAAGATCGAGGGTTTCTTCGATATCTGTCGGGTCAAAGGGCTCACTGGGGACCAAGGGGTGATCATCCCCGAGCAGAACGTGAGGAACCTCATGCTGCGGGAGGATGTCGTGGAGGCGGTTGAGGAGGGCCGATTTCATATCTATCCCGTGAGGAGCATCGACGAGGGGATCTCTATCCTCACCGGAAAGGAGGCTGGAGAACGCCGGCCAGATGGCACCTACCCCCCAGGGAGCGTCAACTATGAGGTAGATAAGCGGCTGCGGGAACTGGCGGAAAGGCTGAAGGAGTTTGGCGAGGAAGTAGAGAAGGCCTGAGCAATTCGAGAGAAGGTTGAGATGCGGGTTCTGATGCTCTCATGGGAGTACCCTCCTCACATAGTAGGAGGGTTAGGTACGCATGTGGCGGATCTTCTCCCCAGTCTCGCTGCCCAGGGGGTGGAGGTGCACCTCCTCACCCCTCGCTGGGCAGGAGTGAAAAGCGAGGAGAGGAGGGGAAAAGCGACTATCCATCGTATCGACCCTCCAATTGTGGAATCGGGTAGCCTCTTCGCCACCGCCTGGCAGACGAACCTGGCTTTGGAGGAGCATGCCGCTCGTCTGCAGGAAAGAAAGCCTTTTGACATAATCCACGCTCATGATTGGCTGGTGGGCTTCGCGGCCTGCTCGCTCAAACGCCATTACAAGCTACCCCTTCTGGCCACCATTCATGCCACGGAGCGGGGTCGGGGGCACGGTTTACATAACGACCTACAGCGAGCGATAAACGATGTGGAGTGGTGGCTCACCTACGAGGCTTGGAGGGTGATCTGTGCCAGCGAGTTCATGGCCCAGGAGGTGAAGAGTTTCTTCAACGTGCCAGCGGATAAGGTGGATGTCGTTCCTAACGGGGTGGATTGGGAGCGTTTTTGTAGGCTGGAGGGAGAAGATCTAACCGCGTTCCGTGCCCAGTTCGCCGCTCCCCAGGAGAAGGTGATCCTCTACGTGGGGCGGATAGTCCAGGAGAAGGGTCTCCATCTCCTGGTCCAGGCGGCCCCTCAGGTGTTGGCTCGACATAAAGCGAAATTTGTGGTCGTGGGCACTGGGGAGGTCCTTGAAGGTTTGCAAAAGCAGGCTCAGGAGTTAGGCATGGGAGGCAACTTCCATTTCGCCGGTTTCCTCCCCGACGAGGATCGAGACCGCCTCTACAAGGTGGCCGATTGCGCTGTCTTTCCTAGCCTCTACGAGCCCTTTGGCATCGTGGCCTTAGAGGCGATGGCCGCTCGAGTTCCGGTGGTGGTTTCAGAGGTCGGAGGGCTGAAAGAGGTGGTGAAGCATGGTGAGACGGGGATCACCGTTTACCCCAACAACCCAGATTCGCTGGCTTGGGGCATCCTCCATACCCTTGAGCACCCCGAATGGGCCAAGATGAGGGTGGAGAACGCTTACCGGATGGTAAGAGATGAATACAGTTGGGATCGGATCGCGCGGAGGACTATCGAGATCTACAAGAGAGTAGTCGAGGAGCGAGAGGCTAGTGACTGGTAAGGAGCAACCCTTGCCCCAGCATTTTTTCATCGCTATAGAGGGAGCCATCGGGGTAGGGAAGACAACCTTGGCTCGCCTCATCCAGGACGAATTTGAGGCCGAACTCCTCTTGGAGGTCTTCGAGGAGAACCCCTTCCTTAAGCATTTCTACAAGGATAGGGAGAGGTACGCCTTTCAGACCCAGATCTTCTTCCTCTTAAGCCGCTACCGGCAACAGCACGAGATGGTCGAGGCAACCTTAAGACATTCTTCCCTCATCAGCGACTACACCTTCGCTAAGGATAGCCTCTTCGCTCATCTGAACTTGAAGGGCAATGAACTGCTCATGTATGAGAGTGTGCACGCCGCCTTGGCGGAGAAGATCCCTCTGCCCGACCTGGTCGTCTATCTGCGGGCCGAGACTGAGGTCTTGATGGAACGGATCGCCTTCCGAGACCGCGTCTATGAGCGAGATATAGACAGGGAGTACATCGATGGCGTAAACAGGGCTTATGAGGAGTTCTTTCTCACCTATGACGATAGCCTGGTTCTGCCCGTAGATACCAACGATGTCAACATCGTGCGCAACAAAGGAGATCTGGCCTACGTGATAGGGCGGATTCACGCTGCGCTGGCGGGGGTTTGGCAGCCGCGGCTGCCAGAGGTAAGCAAGATATGAGAAAGTTCATCGCCGTAGCGGGTAATATGGGGGTGGGGAAGTCCACCCTTACCGGGCTTCTGGCCCAGAAACTAGGGTGGAAGCCCTACTATGAAGCGGTGGCCGATAACCCTTATCTGGCTGACTTCTATAAGGATATGAAGCGGTGGAGTTTTCACTCCCAGGTTTTCTTCCTCTCCCGGCGGCTATATGACAGCCTGCTCATCCTGAAGGACCCAGAGCCGGTGATCCAAGATCGTTGCATGTACGAGGATGCGGAGATCTTCGCCCATAACTTATATCTACAAGGGCACATGCAGGAGAAGGATTGGCATACTTACTGGGAACTATACGAACTGATGAGGGAACTGGTCCCCGCGCCGGAACTTATCATCTACCTAAGAGCCTCGGTGCCCACCCTCTTAAAGAGGATCAACCATCGGGGGCGAGATTACGAGCAGGGTGTCTCCGTTGATTACTTGGAGCAACTGAACCATCTCTATGAAGATTGGGTTGAAGGTTTCAGCCTTTGCCCCACTCTCATCATCCCCGCCGACGAACTCGATTTCGTCAAGCACGAAGCCCATCTTGAACAGATAGCCGCCTGGCTCAGTTATAAAGCCTTACCCGAGTTCTTCAAGACCAGGCCGGCCTCTGTCCGTCGGCGGCGAGGCCAAAAGGTTCCCAAAGCCCAGCCACCACTGCCAGGGGTAGAGTGGAGGCTGTAAGGGAATAAAGAACCTTGGCATCGGCTTGGAGACCATCTTA
>CAZERB010000018.1:0-15677 GCA_964514645.1 uncultured Anaerolineales bacterium | reverse complement strand
CCCCAAGAGACTCTCCCCCAAGGCCGCCTCCACTGTCACCTCACCCAGGATAGAGAGCCTCTCAGATTACCGGAGAAGGAGTTGAGTGGATCTCAGTTGCTCCATACCACACCGGAGCCCTTCATAGGGGCGGGCTCTCTCGATGGTTATAGCAGCCTCATTACCGGGGATAAGATGTAGCCACGGCGACGGACCGTTTTGATGTAGATAGGGCTAGAAGGTGATGTCTCTATCTTTAGCCGGAGTTTCCTTATATACATCCTTACCAGACCGGGGCTGCCCACGCCAGGAGGATATCTCCATACCTCCTGAAGCAACCTATCATTGGAGATAACTTCGCCGGCGTGAGCCATTAGGAATCGCAAACCCTCGAACTCTACCGGTGTGAGGAGAGCGATCTTTCCTCCAGCGTTCACTTCGAAGGTGCGAGCATCGAGCGTGAGTGACCCTACTTTCACGAGAGCCTTCTCCTCCGATGAAGCCACCTCAAAACGGCGGAGAAATGCCTTGACGTGCAAGGCGAGCTCTTGGAAGGTAAAAGGCTTGGTCAGGTAGCCATCGGCTCCGACTTTAAAGCCTTTTATCGCGTTCCCGGGCTGGCCCTTGGTGAGTAGGAGGAGTATAGGCACGGTGGCTGTGGCTGGCTCAGCCCGCAGCCGCCGATAAAGCTCTATACCATCCATCTTAGGCATCACGGTATCCAGAATCATGAGATCAAAAGCCTGCCTCTGCGTCGCCTCCAGGGCCTCAAGACCATTGTAGGCGACGACGACCTCATACCCCATCTTTTGAAGGCTGGCCCCTATGATCCCTGCAAACTCTTCACTGTCATCAGCAAGGAGTATGGAAGCCATGTTTTTCCCTTACAAGCACCTGGGCCATGAATTCCCTTCCTGGATCATCCCCAAAGCGCTACCTGTGGAGGGCAGAAGGCTCCTCCATCAGATCCTCAGCCAAGGCAGCCAATGAATCGATTCTAATCCTAAGCGCTTCCCTGGTCTCGGGATTGGGCTTCTGTTGATATTCGGTGGCGAAATCTGCCACCAGCCCGGCAAGACGTCGGATCTTCTTCGCCACCTCCACATTCCAAGTGGACCACTCCACTGGTTCAAACATCTCAAACTCCTTAACGAACCTGGGCAGTGCCCGCTTGAACCTACCCCCGATCCTCAATATCAGAATATGCCATCCAAATGCTCATAGACCAGTATGGCAGGGTGAACCTTGCCGCTTCCCTCAAAAAACGCTCTAGTTAGCCGCAACAACCTCTCCTCAGCCACTTCCCTTTCCTCACTCTCAGGATAGCGCGCGATAATCCCTAAGTAGGTCGTTAGGGCCTCATTAATCTTTCCTTGTTGCTCATAGTTTATGCCCAGGCTCAACTGAGAGGCTCTAGCAGCCTTGAGGCAACGATCCGACCCTCGCTCCCCTATCACGGCCACTTTTCATTCCCTCTCGGAAATAAGTAGGTCTAGTCCAGATCGCTAGCACATTTTGCCCCTCAAGGAAAGGGAAGTTAGCGGATGGCGGTGATGTCCGTTGCAACCACAATCATCAATATTCACCAAATCATCGCCATACTATAGAATACCAATTATATATTCTTGCAAGAACCGTGCCAGGCCTTGAAACCCACATTTAAGAAAGGACAAAGTAACCGCTGGCCCTCAGGGAGGGACCAGCGGCTAGGAGATAACACAACATATTGTGGGTTAAGCACGAATAGGGTTAAGATCTAGCGTGTAGTGGCATTGCCGAACTCGTTAAAGTTGGAACAACAAGCAGAGGGCTCTACCGGCAGGCACGCAGAGGCTGACAACTGCGGGATAGTTTGGGGGTTTTTCCTTAATGGGGAGTTTTACACAAATCAGGCCTCAGATCAGACACCAGTAGTGTCGCAGTTCACCTGCGACGTTCTTGAGCCAAGGCAGCCAATGAATCGATTCTCCTCTTAAGCGCTTCCCTCGCTCCCCTATCACGGCCACTTTTCATTCCCTCTCGGAAATAAGTAGGTCTAGTCCAGATCGCTAGCACATTTTGCCCCTCAAGGAAAGGGAAGTTAGCGGATGGCGGTGATGTCCGTTGCAGCCACAATCATCAATATTCACCAAATCATCCCTATGCTATAAAATACCATGAATATGCGCACTAGTCAATACCTTTGCTCTCATTTCCCTCAAACTTTAAACTTGCGTGAGGCTCCTGAGTGTCAAGACGCCAAGCCTCGTGCTCCCGATAACGGAACAACCTGGCAACTTTGGCCCACTGGCTTAACAAAAATTGGCACTACAAGAACCAAAAAGCCTCTCCTCGTGAGGAGAGGCTAGCAGCAAGGTAACAGGGGAACGATGGGAACCAAACCCATCAACAAATCGGCGACACTACTTTCCGCTCTTCCTTTTGCCCTTGCCTTTTCGCTTGGTAGGCGGCTTTCTCAGTTTCAAGAAGACCTTTACTACCTCCGGGTCCCACTGGCTGCCTGCGCCCTTTTGCAGTTCCGCCAAGGTTTCCTCCTCGGTTCGAGCCCTGCGGTAGGGCCTTTCCGAGGTCATGGCTTGAAAGCCATCGGCCACGGCTAGGATTCGTGCCAGGAGAGGGATATCATCCCCTTTGAGCCCATCGGGGTAGCCTGTGCCATCCCACCTCTCGTGGTGGTGACGGATGGCAGGCACAGCCGCGGCAAATGCGGTGACCTGCTGGGCTACATTGGCGCTCACTCGCGGGTGGGCCCGGATCATCACCCATTCAGCCTCAGTAAGTCCGGTCGGCTTGTTGAGCACACTGCTAGGGATGCCGACCTTGCCCACGTCATGTAAGGGGCCGGCGATGCCCAGGGTATCAAGCTGGCTGTCCATTAGCCCCATCTTCTGGGCGATCGTTATGGCTATCTCGTTGACCATGGCAGAATGCCCGCTTGTGTAGGGGTCATTGGCCTCAACCAACCGAGATAGGGCCTCTAGCGTTTCGAAGGCAGCACTCTTGAGCGACTCCTCGGCCCGCTTGCGCTCGGTTATGTCTGGTACGAAGGCAAAGGCTCCCATAAAATCCCCCTCATCATCCATAATCGGCGATGTCTCCAGGCTGGTATAGACTCGCGTCCCATCTTTTCGAAGGAATTGAAAATCATGCCGTTCTTTGATGCCTTGCTTGCGGCGTTCAAAATAGTGCTTGGCAAGGGCCACACCGCGTTCATCCATGAATGAGAATAGCGAACTCCCCAGCATCTCATCTATGGTGTATCCCAATATCTCCGCCATGCGGTGGTTGACGAAGGTGGTCTTCGCCTCGGCATCAATAGCCCAAATACCTTCTTGGGCGTTTTCGATGAGTTGGCGATATTTCTTTTCGCTCAGGCGCAGCGCTTCCTCCGCTCGTTTGTGCTCGGCCTCCAATGCTTCCAATTCGGGAAGGCGTTGACGCAACCCTGTCAATTCAGTCATAAGTTCCTTTTGTGTCTTATCTTTGTCTTTCACCCTGGCTACCTCTAAAATAGACGGCAATTTCGGTAATAACTACACTCACTTCGAGTCTGAACAGATCGCTGAAAGTTCTTTGCCGCGCGCCACCTGTTGCTTTGGCTCCTCAACCACCTAGGGAAGCCATCTTGCGGATCAACGCCGCCGTCTTCTTGCGAAGGAGGGAGAAACTGCGACAGTATTGGCACTCCAGGCTTGCCTCTTCATACTCCTCACAAGCGAGTAGTTCCTCCGCAACCTCTATCACTTCTTTTGCCTTGGCAGCCTTCTCGCCGATGCTTTGCGCCGCGTTGACTTGCTCAGCCAAGGTAGCAAAAATGCTTTCCTTGGCTTGAAACTCGCCACACGTGATACCGCCTTGCTCGTAGACCACAGATTCCCCCCTTGACCCTCCTCTAAAGGGCTACGTGCGGATGGCTAATACCTCCTACCTCAGATCCTCGGCCACCGCTTTTGCATACTCTAAATAGGTGTCAATGGAGATAGTCACCACCCTCACTTCCGCTTTTCACCTTCCTCCCCAATGGCTGCTATCTTGGCGGCAAAGGTGTAGGGAGGCCAGGGACCGGTAAAGCGAACCTCTACTCCCTCCTCTTCTCTGACCTCTCCCAGTATCTCCCCCAGAGCCTGAACCTTGTTCCTTTCCACCAAGAGGGAGAGGTTCATGATCATCTGTTTGCCCTGAAGTCTCTTGACCTTGTTAATATGAGTGTCAATGGCGTGCGCTCTTAACTGTTCATAGATATTCCGATAATCCTCCGCTGCCCTTTTCTCCATCTTATCTTTCACCGCCTCTGCGACCTTGTGTTGGTAAAAATAGGCTATGCCCGGAGACTTGGTAGCCATCTCTGTCATGAGTTCTTTAATCTCCTCGTTCTCGGCGGCAACTCTTTGCGTGATGACGGCGGGGTCCCAAAGGATTTGAACGCCCAGCTCAACTTTACCGCTAAATTCCTCCAATTTGGCTTTCAGCGCCGCATACCCATCCTCCAGCCACTTTCGTACCTTTTCCTCAGCGCTTCTCTCCTCATCGCCCTTCACGATGACATCAAAGCTCATGGGTAACACGGTGCCGGCTTCGGCCCAGGCAGCATCGACCACAGCGGCATGAGCCGATACCCATTCCTTGACCTCCTCCTCGTCTCCCCGATACGGTTCCGGAAAGCAATCGTGGACCAAGGCGCTGATCTCCTTGTAGGAGATAGAATAGACCGTATTTCCCATGATGCCGACGGGACCGAAGTTATCCTTCTCAATTCGGGGAATCACGCCGTATATATACCTGGCTTGCCGATCTCTCTCCCCCGGGGGGTTCATCTTGTTTCCTCCTTCTCAAATCTCACCTGCAGCATGTTATTGCGATACGACGCCTTGAGCCTTTGGCCATCAACCCGGAGAGGAAGGGGTATCTCCTCATGCACACTCCGACCAGGGGCTTCAGCCTCCACCACAAGAGTCTCATCCTCTACGGCCAACCAGATGCCCTTTTCTTCGAAACCGACCAATTCCACGATGACCAGGATGTGGTCCCCTTCGTCGAAGATGTCCACCAACCTCTCCCCTTCTATTGGCCTCCTCTCAGCATCTCCGCTCAACCACCAACTGTAGAGGATCCTCTCCCCGCTGGTCTGGTCTATCCTCGCCCTCTCAAAGACCAAAATCGGCCGGCCTAGTATCTTGTGGGCCGCGGGATTTATCGTCTCTTTAATTCGCACCAAAACTTTCATGTGAGAGGATTCGCCCAGCACTCTTCTTAACTCCTCGATCTTGGCGTGCCTATTCTCCCAGAGATACCACACTATCTGGGCGCTTGCCGGGTCCAGGGCCTGAGCGACCTTGGCTACATGTTCTTCCTCGATCCTCTCAGGGAAGTCTCCATGGCCCTCGGCCAGTATCTCCTTCACCCGATCCCGGCGTGCCTGAGCAACATCACTCCGCCGCTTGATATGCCTAACCTGGTGTCGGGGTCCTCCAGCCAGGATTCGATTGATCCGAGCCTGAGCGATCTCTTCCTTACTCTTGACACCGATGGCCATAGCCTCTTCCTCGGCCTTGATCTCGGTCAGTATCTCCTGCAAGTGGTCTTGGCGCGCCTGGACGACATCGCCCTCCGTCAGCACACCCTGCACCTTTAGCTCCATCCCTTTCTCCGAAAGGAGTTCGGCGATCCTTTCGCACCAGGAATGCAAGTGGGCAGTGATGATAACCGCCTCCCGAGGCCGGTCGCTGGCCCCATCCTGGTAGGAGAGGAGCATGCAGGTTTTGGTGGCCAAGATGAAGGGCCTTTTGTGGAAACCCACGGCGGTGATGTTCTCAAGTGGGGCGTTAAGTACCAGCCTTTTCACCTGGCCAAAGAGCAATCTCTTATTGGTGAGATAGAGGTGTCCAAGTTTCCAAGAGCGCCTTGAGAGATAGGCACCTTGTTGGTATAGGATAATTCGCTCGCCTTCGCTCAGTGGAAGTTCGGACGCTCGGCCCATTATCACCTCATCACCTGCTTGTCGTACTCCTCCGCCCATCGCTGGGGATTTATCATCTTGTCTAGGACCTCATCTACGATGTCATCCAAGCCATCTCTCACGCTTTGCACCGTGTCCGCTATTCCGTGTTCCTCCTTTATCTGGTCGAGGGCCACATCGAGGTCTACCAACGCCTGTCCTAACCTCTCGATCTCCTCCTCGGTGAGGCTCCCACCTTCCATCCGCTTAAAAGCCTGCAATTTGAGGGTATCTCTTATTATCTCCACTAGGGTGATGACCAGCCCCAAGATTCCGTGCTTCAAATTATCTTCGTCAAGGTCGACTATACCGGCCATAATTCCCTGCCTGCTCGATCTGTCTCACCAACGGCTTTCTTCTCCCCTGGGGCGGGGCTCACCCAACCACAGCTAGGGCATCCCCTCTTTAACAACTGCTTGGTAGGAGCACGGCGCTCACAGCAAGGACAGGTCTCCATCTCCCCGGCGATGCGGTTGATAGCCTTCGCCCACTCGGTCAGATCATCCCCGGCGAATAGAGCCATTTTCGCGCCCGGAGGGCTTCCGTAGGAGAGGCAAAGAACGGGCCTCTCCTTTATCAGCCCCCCCAGATCCCTAGTCTCTATTCTGGCTCCCCTTATCTCGGCAGGGGGAATCTCGACCACTATCCTGCGATCCTGATTACACCACCAAAAGAGACGCTTGTCAGTCAGATACAGCTGACCTGCCCTCCAGGTTTCTCCCATGATGCCAGAGGCGGGGACTTGATGCCACATCTTGGCCTCAGCGGTTATCTCGTCTCCCGCAAGGAGCCTATCTATCTCCGCATCGATGGGAGAAAGCACAGGGCTCTCATCCAAGTGAAGGCCTAACATCTTCATCCCCCCCCGAATGGCCTCTAGAAGTTCCCTTGGCTTTTCGGCATAGAGGTAGGCCAGCCTTTCAGGGTTGAGGGTGAGATAAACCATATCTCTTTCGATGCCCATGAAGCGAGTCTCTCTCTTGATGGCCAGGCCTTTGATCTTCTCCAGAGCGGTTTCAAAGAGCATCTCTCTAGGCTCGCTGCGAAACAGGAACAGCCTCTTGTTGGTGAGGTAGAGGTGTCCAGGTCGCCAAGCGCGGAAGATACCTTCGCTATGCCAATGGGCCCCATACATCCGCAAGAGGGTCTCCTCTTCAGCCAATAGGAGCGGTTCCCTCTTCTTAATATGTTTCCGCTCCCATTCGCGGGTGCGTTCGTCCCACTCCCGCATCAGCCCGTACTTCAGCATGGTCTCCATGCCCGCCAGAGCCGCTCTGAGGTTAACCCCTAACAAGGGGATACCGGCCACGGAGATGATGATGTCGGCGTTGATCACCAACCCTTTCTCCAGAACCCTATCCAGGAGGTCCACTAAGGTTGCCTTCTGGTATCTCGATGGTAGTAGAGCAGGTTTTGCTTCCAAGTTTCCTCTTGAAGGAATCTATTTCTGCGATGGTGAGAGTGCCGCTGGCTGGCAACTGCTCCCTATTCAGCAGGGATCACTTCCAGCCGCAGAGATAACACCCCTTTTTGACGAGTTCGCTTTTCAGCACCAAGTGGCCACACTGCGGGCATTTGACCTTCAAAACCCCTTCGCCTTTTTGCACCGTTTCAGCCCCTGGCACCCAGCCACAGAGGTAGCAGCCTCCCCCCTTTTTGACCTCAGTTTTCAACACCAGGCCGCCGCAGCGGAGACATTTCACGTACCTTGGATCTCCCCTCTTCTGGTCCTCTTTCTTTGCCGCTCCCGAGATCACATCCACCAGGATCCAGAAGGGCTCCATAAATATCATCTCATCGCCTCTTGCTCACGGACACAGAAACCTTCACAAAGGCTCTTACCGATATCTGGCTATGTTGCTTCTTTTCAAGCCTCTATGGCCTTGGCTTCAGCCCGGGCGCTAACCCAGCCACACCAGGGACAGCCCACTTCAAGCAGTTCCGCCACCACCACTCTTTTGCCGCACTGAGGACATTCTTCCTTGGCGATTTGGGCCTCGGCCCAGGCTGGCGTTTCTATGTTGGTCCCAGAAGGAAACTCCAACCCATATTTGGCGGCGGTCTCAAAGGAGGCGATGGCTGCTCTTATTTTGATGCCCAGCAGTTCTACGCCTACTACGGAGACCGTTATGTCAGCGTTGATCACCATACCCTTATCCAGGATGGCATCTACAACATCAACAAGGGTCCCATGTCGGTCCGGCTCCACAAATTCTCTGGCCAATTTGCCTTATCTCCTTCCGTAAGAGTCTTAGTCTATAACTGATGCCACGGGGCTTTGCTGCTCAGGCTTGACCTCTCCGTATGCGCCGAAAACACGATAACCGCACGGTCTGGACAACCTAGCCCGGAAGATCGTCGTTGGGCTTAGATGGGCAACATGGGCATCGCGCTCGATGACCAAAACCCCTACAAGCCTTCAGCTTCCAGCCGGGCCCTTCGCTCCTCCTCGGCCCGCTTTTCGGCGTGGACCTGGTCCAGTATCTCTTTGACTCGCACCCGGCGTGCTTCCTCTATATCCCCGAATCTCTGAGGCGTGTAGAGCAACTCCAGGAGCCAGAAAAGGTGCTTTGCTCGGTAACTTTGACCCTTGCTCTGAAAGAGGTGGGCCAGGTCTAGCATCCTTTCTCTGGCCTCCGCTTCCTCTGGGGTGCCATGGCATTGGTCAATGATCTGCCGGTAGCCATCGATGGCTTCGCTGTAATGGCCGTCTTCCTCCTGCTTGATAGAGTCTCTCAGTATCGCCACTCTGCGAGCGGCTTCGATCTGCTCCAGGACCGACTCCCCTACCTTTTCTTGCTTACCCATTTTCTATCCTCCTTTCTTCGAAGATTTCCCCCAAAGGGGAGTTTGATCCCTGATGGTAAAGTGGTAAAAGAAATGGGAAGTTTGACGCCTTTCGCCGCTATTCAAACCCTTCGGGGAATACCCTGCGCCACCAGGCCTCGTCCTCCTCAAAGTGCTCATCTTTCTTCCACTCGCGAATAGCGTTCAGCCGTTCCAATAACCCCTTCTCCTGGGCCTGGAACTCCTCTTTCCCGATCTCTTCCACCTCGTAGCGGAGCTGCAAATCCATCAACTGCCGCATGACGCGGTCCTCATCGAGTTGCTCTGCCTCTATTTCTCCATGGATTTGCTGGAGCAGCCAACTTGCAGATTTGACCGGTACAGTCACTGGCGCAGCGAGTACCTTACTCGCCGTCTTAAGCAGTTGGTGTTCTATCCATGATATGAAGAACATGGCTATGCTCCCTCTCCTTCGGCTGCGTTGCCACCGGCTTTTCGGCGTTGTGACTAGCCGTGTGCCAAAACGAGGCAAGCATTGAATGTACAGCCCGTCGATGCCTGTTCTATAGCAAATTTGCGACCTTCTGGCGCAGTTACTTTTTCAACCGTCGTTTCGTCCCCTGCTAGATCGACACTACCCCGGCACCCAAGCAAGTAGTGCAGAAAAAATCTGAATCCTTTTGAGGATCCCTGCCCAGCCCGTGGCAAGTAGGGCAACGCTCCACCGGCTCTTGGACAGCGATCACCCCCTTGCCCATGCAGGCTGTGCAGCTCAGGCGACTGTGGGGGTGGATACCCCTGCCTCCACAAAAGGCACAGCGCACGTATGGCTCCTCCACCTCAACCTGCCCTGTGCCACCGCAGACCCCACAGGCCGCCAAGGGGGAGAGAAGCCCGAAAGGGTCCTTGCCGCTCCCCTGGCAAAAACCACAGGGTACCGAGGTTATCTTACCCGCTCTCTTCTTTGCCTTTTTCTTGGCATTAAGGGCCATCCCTCTCACCTCCTCTCAATGTGCAATGGCCTCCGATAACTGGGGGCTCCTACGCTGAGACTACTCCCTTGCCCTTGCAGACGGTGCAAGTCAGATGGCGGCCATGATGCATGCCAGTCCCCTTGTAGAAGGCAAGCACTATGTAAGGTTCTTGCACTCGAAAGGTTCCCTTCCCCGCGCGACACAGCAATTCGATTGAGGGTACGGAACCCCGAAGGACTCCCCGCCCTTGCCTCGACTCACTCCTCGTCTTCTTCCCAGTGCACTACCAGTTCCACAAAATTGAAAGGGGGCACGGGGCCGACATACCTGAAGGTCATACTATCATTGTATCTCGCATCCAATTCGTTGACTTTGGCATCAAATTTCCCTACTCGGGACTGATGAACCAGGAAAGCGGCGTTGAGGATCATGGTGTCAGTGAGGACTTTATTGGTCTCGTACCTCTCGGCTAGGGGGCTGAGAGCCCGCGCCAGTCTCCTAGCCTCGATCTCCCTTCTATTCTCCATCTCGTTATAGACCATGGTACCTAGCTGCAGCCTCTCATAGTAGGTCGAGGATCCCTCCGATGGGTTGGCCGCGATGCGATCCCGCATCCCCCGTATATCTTGGTTTGCGGCTGCGATTTCTTGGAAAAGAGGCTCCTTCTTCCAAAAGACTTTCAGCCCCAGCTCAACTTTGTTCTCCATCTCCCTGAGCAGGGAATGGAACTCGCCATACCTTCGCCTGAGTAATCTCTTGATCTTCCCCTCCGCGCTACTCTTGCCCGGAGTGGGCTTGCATACTGTCCCGAACCTAACGGGGAGAACGGTGAAAACCTGCTTTAGGACCTCTTCGCAAACTAACTGATGCTGCATAGTATTGGCCCGGGTGGTTTCATATTCATCCTGAGGCGAGTCGCTGACCACCATCGCCAGATCAAGGAAGGGGATGCTGTAGACCTCATCGCCCCGCCCGCCGATCCCCTTTGTGGAAAGATGGATAGGGTTCTCCCTGTGGCTCCGGGTCAAGCAATAGAGGTATATCATTCTCCCGTCATCGGAGCGGTGGCTCATCAGGCCTCTCTCTCCAAACGCTTGACCGTGACCAGAACGCCTTTCTCCACAGCCGCCGGAGTAAAGGAGCAAGAATACTCGGTGGCCGCCTTCTTAGAAGTGATCCCTTGGGCGGCTGCCTGTCCCAAACAGTAACTTCTCAATAACTTATAGGCCTGGGCGATTTGGGTAAAGCGCTCTTCTCCATCGCTCTTCGGCTGGGCATCGGGGTGACACTCCTGAGCGAGGCCATAGTAAGCCTTCTTTATCTCCCTTAAGGTAGCCTTCTCGCCTAGGCCCAGTAACTCCCTGGCCCGCTTGACCTCTTCGTGAGTCATAGGCCGCACCTCGATGGTGGCAAAACTATAGGGAGGCAGGGGCCCGATGCGTCGGAAGTTCAAAGCCCCACCCACTCTCCTATCCAACTCCTCAAGCCTCTTATCGAACTCATCCTGTCTCTCCTTATCGATGAGGAAGGCCGCGTTCATCACAAAACTATCATCCA
This sequence comes from uncultured Anaerolineales bacterium, assembly GCA_964514645.1. Taxonomy (GTDB): domain Bacteria; phylum Chloroflexota; class Anaerolineae; order UBA7937; family UBA7937; genus UBA7937. The sequence goes on along the minus strand of CAZERB010000018.1, from coordinate 4,385 downwards.
TGAGAGCGTTATTCTGCGTATCGATGGAGCAGTTAGCGAGAACCTCAAGTGTCTCTCTTTGACGATCTTCCCGCCTGCGGCCTAGAGATTCATATACCATCTTGCCCAGTTTGATCCTATCGTTTAGCCCCCTTAGGCCTGGTTTCCCCTCCACCTTGGCTTTCAATTTGGCGATGGGCTCCTCGTTGCCAATCTCCCGGACGACGGAAGCGAGGTCCCAGGTGACCACCACTTCTACCTCAACTTTGTCCTGGAAAGCAGCCTGAGCCTCCTTGAGGTTGAAATAGCCCTGGCGCAATACGCTTCCCACCGATTTCTCGTCCTTCACCATGGTGCCGAACTTCATGGGCAGAATGGAAGAATGCCTCATGACCTCTTCGGTCACTCGTTGATGAGCCGCTAGATCACGGACTATCTTCTTCTTGTCCTTTACAGCGTTGTAGTCTATGGCTGGGCAATCGCTGACCACAGCCGCCAAATCATGATAGAAGACAACATACACCTCATCTGCCCGTCCGCCTATCCCGAGAGGGCCGAAGGCTGTTCTCCCTCCGTTTTGGATCACTCCGTAAATATACTTGGCATCATTTGTCACGCTCTCATCCTCCATCTTGTCTATCTAGAGGCTGACGTTATTTCTATCGGTTCCTCATCGAGCCAAACAGCGATCTTCTCCTTCGTCCCAATGAGCTCTTGCCATGCGTTCTTCACAGTAGAGACCTCTCCCTCCTTCAGCGCCTGGCGCAGAGCCGCTACCTTGCCCTCCACCTCCCTCCTGACGGCTGGCGGCACCTCGTCGCCATGCCGCTGCAACGTCTTCTCGGCTCGGTAGGCCAGGCTATCGGCTCGGTTGAGGATCTCGATCTCCTCGCGTCGCCCTTTGTCCCGCTCCGCGTACTCCTTCGCCTCCTCGACCATGCGCTCGATCTCGTCCTCTGAGAGGCCGCTGGAAGCAACGACGGTGATCTGCTGTTCCTTACCCGTGGCCTGGTCCTGAGCGGTAACCTGCAAGATGCCGTCGGCGTCGATCTGGAAGGTGACCTCGATCTTGGGCTCGCCGCGCGGCGCGGGTGGGATACCCTCCAAGACAAAGCGGCCCAGCGTCATATTCTCCACGGCCATGGCCCGCTCGCCTTGGACTACGTGTATCTCCACGCTGGTCTGGTCATCCTTGGCCATGGTAAAGACCTGGCTCTTTCGAGTGGGGATGGTCGTGTTGCGCCGGATGAGGGGACTGGCCACGCCACCCAAGGTCTCGATGCCCAGCGTCAAGGGGGTGACATCGATGAGGAGCACCCCTTTTACCTGGCCAGTCAAGGCCCCGGCTTGGATACCGGCTCCCAGCGCGACTACCTCATCGGGGTTGATATTCCGGTACGGCTCCTTCCCGAAGAGTTCGCGAACCGTCCGCACCACCAGGGGCATCCTGGTCTGACCGCCCACCAGGATGACATGATCCACATCAGAAACCCTGAGACCAGCATCCGCCAACGCTTGCCGGCAGGGCCCGATGGTCCTCTCGACCAGATCACCCACCAGTTGCTCTAGTTTCGAGCGGCTGAGGGCCACTTGGAGATGGCTAGGGCCACTGCCATCCAGAGCGATGAAGGGTAGATTGATCTCGGCCTGCTGCGCCGTCGAGAGTTCGATCTTGGCCTGCTCCGCTGCTACCTTGAGCCTTTGCAAGGCTACCCTGTCCTCTCGCAGGTCGATGCCCTCTTCCTCCAAGAAACCATCGCAGAGCCAGTCGATGATCCTTCGATCCAGGTCATCGCCACCCAGGTGGGTGTCACCGCTGGTGGAGAGGACTTCGAAGACGCCAGCGCCCAGATCTAAGATGGAGATATCGAAGGTTCCTCCACCCAGGTCGTAGACGGCGATGGTCTCCCGCTTCTCGGGAGGGAAATCATAGGCTAGAGCCGAGGCGGTGGGCTCGTTGATGATGCGCAATACCTCGAGCCCGGCTATCTGGCCGGCCTCCTTAGTAGCCTGGCGCTGACTATCGTTGAAGTAGGCCGGCACGGTGATCACCGCCTGAGTGATGGGCTCGCCCAGGTAGACCTCGGCATCGCGTTTCAACTTCTGTAGGATCATGGCCGAAATCTCCGGCGGTGGGTACTCCCGGCCGTTGATGGCCACCCGGAGATCGCCGTTGGGGGCAGCGGTCAATCCATAGGGCACCAGCGCCTTATCATGCTGCACAGAAGCGTCGGATAGTTTGCGCCCCATGAAACGCTTAATAGAGAAGACCGTATTCTGGGAATTGATTATGGCTTGGCGCTTAGCCAACTCCCCCACAAGCCGTTCGCCTTTTCCGTCGATAGCCACCACTGAAGAGGTGAGGCGGCTGCTCTCCGCATTGGGGATGACCATGGGCATGCCCGCCTCCATCACCGCCATCACCGAGTTTGTGGTTCCCAGGTCGATCCCTATGGCCCTGTTCACTCAGTTTTCCCCTCGTCCAGCCCACTTCTCTTGCTTAACTTGATCTCCAGGATGCCATTCTTATAGGTGGTCTTCATGGTGCTCTCGTCGACGGGGCAAGGAAGTAGAAGTTCCTTAGCGTATTTCCTCTTCCCCGCGGAAGAGAATTTGAGAGTGTCGTCCTCGACCTCGATTCGTATCTCCTTCTCCTCCACACCGGGCAACTCAGCAACCACCAAGAGTAGATCATCCTCATCGAAGAGGTCAGTGAGGGGTTCTGTCACTTCCTCGACGATGGGGCCTCTCTCGGTGCGGCGGATATTGCCGAAGGGCTGCACCCTGGGGATGCCACCGACCCCTCGCTGTACCGAGAGGCCGTAGACGCCTCTAGGTGCTCCTCCGACCCCGCTCCGGCTGGCTCGTCGCAGTCTAGAGAGCGTCTCTTCATCGAGGTTAGAAAGATCGACCTTCTCTACCATCCCTGAGACCAAATCGATGAGATCGCCGATCCCCTTGAAGAGACCGCCCAGGCCCAGGTCTATGCTCTCCATTTCATCCCGCTTCTCCTCCTCATCCTTTGACATATCTTTCCTCCTTCACCAAGCAATGAAGCCCCGGCGTTACTCCAAAAAAGTGCCTGCCAGGGCAACCTCTGAGCAGGCAGAATAGACGGCGTCCAATCAATTGGGAAGAATGCTCCCTATTGGGCATCCCGTCTGCTATTGTCAAGCCTCGACAAGGTGCCCGCTCACCTATCCAACACCACTCCAATAATCCGCGCTGCACGCCGCTCTAGCGAGAGGGAGAAGATAGTTCCCCCTCCGCTTCGCCGGTGAGAGTTTCCAGGCCTCTTACCAGTGCCTCTCTTTCCCCGTCGAGATCAACGATCCGCTCTTCCTCCCGCCTCAGGTTTGAGGCCCACAGTTCGGCCCTAGTGAGCAGTATCTCTTTCTCCCGAGCAATGCGATCCAGTTTCTGGAAAAAGCTCCCCTCTCCAATAGAGTGGCGGATCGACTGCTGCTGTCGAATATCACGCATCCCCTTGCAATGTCTCGTGGTTCGCAAGACCCGCTGTTTCTGCATCGTGTACCTCCCCTGATTCCAAAATATCCTCTACCCGCTCTTCTTGATAAGGCCCAGCAGTATATCTCGTCTCTCCTTGTCGGGCTTGCCGTTAGGGTTGAGTTCCCGCGCCAAAACGTCCGTCACTATCTGGCCGAAAGTGAGATTGCCTCCGTTGGCGTTCTGGTGGGCCAGGATGTTGCCGATCATGATACAACTTCTGACTGTGGAGTTACACTCGAAATGCGTAGCCTTCCGGAAGCCCCTGATAAGATCAACTATCTTCTCGGCCTCGTCGGCGGAGACGCCCGTTCGAGCCTGGGTGATGGCCAGTTCCGTCTCCCGGTCGAAGTGGGTGATGTCAATGGTGATCATGCGATCCAAAAGCGCCTCCTGGCTGAGATGCACCCCCGCGTATTCCATGGGGTTGGAGGTGAAGATGGCCGTGAAGTCAGGATGAACCCGCAGATACCCCTCGTTGCTCCTGATGGTGGGGAGGATCAGTATCCGTTCCTCGAGCACCGGCAACAAGACGTTATTGGCCTCCGGCCTGGAGCGGCTGAACTCGTCGTAGATCAAGGTGTACCCTTCTTGGCAGGCTACCGTGAGTTGGCTATCGATCCAACGGTAATGGAGGCGGTCCTCCGTCTTCATCACCGAGTGGATGAAGTTGTCGATGACCCGCTTGCGGCTGTAGCCATGCTCCCCGCCCACCAGGTCGGAGGTGGCCAACTCCTCATCCCCCACCAGGAGCATCATGGGGCGGCCGATCTGGCTGGCCAGGTGGATAGCCAGGGTCGTCTTACCGCACCCCGTCGGTCCCCGGAAATGGACGGGGAAGCCCCCCTCCACGTAGGTCAAGGCGCGTTCGGTTATGCTCCTGATGAAGGGGGTCTCCA
>CAZERB010000017.1:0-16014 GCA_964514645.1 uncultured Anaerolineales bacterium | reverse complement strand
GATCCAAAATTGCGCCGCAACCTGGGCACAGAACGACAAGGGGAGATAGTTTGGACCGGGAGCCTAGCCCTGGTGATAGCCATCATCTTCCTCTTCACCCACAACCTCTGGCTCTGTGCCCTTATCCACCTGGGGTTGGAGATGGGGTTGCTCGCTATTCTAGGGAGGCTCTATCGGGCTCGGGAAAAGGGGATAGTCTGATTGAGGAGTAGCGTCGCAGTTCATCTGGGACGCTACTTGATAAGGAATGAGAGGATGATGAGGATGGCGAACATGATACTCGCCAAAATCGCTATCCTCTTCAGGTCGTCGTAAACATGAGGATATTGCTCTACTAAAGCCGCTGCCTCGACGCCGGGCTCGGCCTTCGCCTCTGCTCTCTTTTCCCCGCGGGGTGGCACAGGCCGCACGGCCGCCACCGGAGCACGCCTCTTTCTAAGCCTTCGACTACGACGTTTCTTAGCCATATTAACCTCTCTTCTACTGTCCCTCTAATTCGGCGATAACTACCAAACGATGGGTATCGATCAGATAGGGGTAACAGGTTATAAGGGTCATGGCAGCCTTAGTAGTGGGTTCCATCACGCTCACCTCGTCGGGCTGCACTATCCTCTTCTCCCTCACCAGGTATCGATAGGGGGTCTCCCCGGCATAGACGATGATTTCATCCCCCGGCATCAATTCCCCTAGGCGCCTGAACACCTCACCGAAGACATCGTTATGGCCAGAGACCACCATGTTTCCCCGCTCCCCGGGGTTGGCCGAACCGATATGCTGGCCCACTCCCATCTTCAGTTCCTCCCAACCGTCCCCTTCCACTACCGGGGCATCGACATCGATAGCCGCGATGACGATGCGGGTAGCCTGCTCTGGGCCCTGGGTGGGGATGGGGATGGGGGTAAGCCCTTGTACTAGATGCTGGTATGGAGCGGGCATCTTGTTTGTGGGTGGGAAACTGCTCCCTGGAAGAAGGGCAACGGGGGTGGCAGTAGCCCCTTGACCGCTGGTATGGACTACCTCTCGGTTGAGGAGGCGTAGGTTATAGAAGGAGACCACCACCACACCTAGAAGACCTAAGAGGGCCCCTAACTCCACCAGGAGAAGAAGGCGATCTCGTAACCTGGGCCATACCCGCCCTTTCTCCTCCCGCATGGATCCTTGAGGAAAAGGGCTCCCAGAAAGAGCCACCTGGTGGGTTCGGAAGGGGACTTTGCCTTCTCTCACTGAAGGAGGTCGAGAAGTTCTGCCCGTACCCAGTCTAACATGGCGCTTTTGTCCTATAGTGAGAAGACCGGGCAACTCCTCGCTAAGCGAGGCCTCCCGTCCTTCCTCCTCAACAATGGCCCGAAAACGACGTAGCCGCTCAGCCATCCGTTTGGAGGAAAGTAGCTTCTCCAACTCCTTCGCAGATAGAGCCTCTAGAGAATGCTCGTCAACCATATCCTTGTCTAGCCAAATCTATTCTACTTCCCCTCGAATGTTACGTCAAACTGTAAACGCCTTCCTTGCCGTAGTCCTTTCACCAGGTCGATCACCAGGCTCGCTTCCTCGGAGCGAAGGACAACGATGAGAAGGGTGTAGGTGAGAAACCCCACCCCTCCAGCCCCGATGACGATTAGAGGTTCCCCTAGCAAGCCCCTTCCTACAAACGCCTCTAGCCCTTTGGCCGTCCCATAGGCCATCAAGGCCATCACCGTAGAGGCCAAAAGCGCTTTGCTCAGGGCGAGAAGCAAGCCTTGGCCGCGCAGCAGACCCAGCCGTCGATGGGCTAGAACGAGCATCACCAAGGCGTGGCTAGCCCACTGGACCGAGTTGGCAAAGACCAGCCCTATCATCCCCATAGGCCGGATGGTGGCTAGGGCCACAATCAAATAAACCAGCACGGAGAAGACCCCTACCAAGACGGGGGTCTTCGTATCCTTGCGAGCGTAGAAGGCAAAGATGAGGGGCTGATCTATAGCCGCGAAAGGCAACCCTAAAAGATACCAGCGAAGCGCCTGGGCCGTGCGCAAGGTATCGTAAGGTTGAAAGGCTCCATGCTCGAAGATGAGGGCTATGATAGGGGCCGCCAGAGCCAGAAGCCCAACCGTAGCAGGAAGGATGAGGACTAAGACCATCCTCAAGCCCATGGCCAAGGTGCGGCGGAAGCGAGCCATCTCCTCGGCGGTGGCGAACTGGGATAGAGAGGGGAGAACGGCAAAGGATGTGGCCGTGGCCACCAGCCCCAAGGGGAACTGTATCAGATAAGTAGCCGCTTGCATCCAAGCCCTGCTTTGCTCTCCCGTGCGGGAGGCCAAATTATAATCTATAGCGGTCCCCACCTGGCTCACCACTATACCCAGAATGACCGGAGCGTAGAGGAGGCCCATGCGGCGGATCTCAGGGTGCCATAAGGGGGTAAGAGATAGGCGTAGGCCACGCAGGCCAGGGATCTGGATGGCTAACTGGAGAATAGCCCCCACCACAATCCCCCAGCATAAAGCCCTTATCCCCATCAAAGGTGAGAGGGCCAAGGCCACGATGATGATGCCTGCGTTGAAGACCGCTGCTCCAAAGGCGGGGTAGAGGAATCGCTTGTTGGCATAGAGAAGGCCGGTGGAGAGACCTGAGAGGCCAAAGAAGAAGATCGCGGGCAACATAATCCGCATCAGTCGGATCGTCTCTTCTTGCAGTGAAGCCCCCAGACCTCCTCCCAAGAGCCAAGCGATAAGGGGTGCGGCTAACTCCAGAAGGAAGATCACCAAGAGAAGAGCCCCTATGGCTAGGCCGAAAACGGCGCTGGCTAGCCGTTCCAGTTCTTGGCGCCGCTCGGGATGGACATAGTCGCTGAATACGGGGACTAAAGCAGCGCTAATCATCCCTCCGATGAGGAGGTCATAGACTATAGTGGGGACGATAGCCGCCGTCCGGAAAGCGCTCACCAAACCGCTAGCGCCGAAGAGGTGAGAGATGACCGTCTCTCGAACCAGGCCCAGGACGCGACTGGCCACCTGGCCCAACATTATCACCATCGCCGCTTCAGCGATAAGGCGAGCCTCTCCGGTTGGCAGTCGCGGAGGAGCAGGGATCTTTATAACCTCTCGTTCCAAGGCTAACCTTTCTTTCCAAATCGGGCCAGGATACGGTCCGCCAGCTCAGAGGTGGAGAGGCCGGGGGTTAAAGACAAGATGCGTACCTCCCCTCCATAGCGGGTCACCGCTTGAGCCTCGGGAAGGTTCTCGAGCGTGTAAGTGCCCCCTTTGACATAGAGATCGGGTTGCAGGGCGGAGACAAGTTTTTCGGCTGTATCCTCTTCGAAGATGACCACATAGTCCACCGCCTCCAGCGCCGCCAGGATCTCCGCCCGCTCCTCCTGGGACATCAAGGGGCGTCCTTCCCCTTTCAGTCGGCGCACAGAATCGTCGCTATTGACTCCCACGATCAATAGATCGCCTAGGCTTTTGGCCTCTTTGAGGCAACGGATGTGGCCCACATGCAAAAGGTCGAAGCAGCCATTGGTGAGAACCAACCTCTTCCCCCCCTCCCTCAACCGCTTTACGATCGGTTGAAGTCGAGAGAGAGGTAGGATTTTCCCAGACAGGTTGCACCTCCAAGACTCATTCTACAACAGCCTTCCCCTCTATACAAGAGAACAAAATTTTAAGGCTCAAAGGGTTGCAAAAGTGAGCAGAGGGTGATAAACTTGAATTATCATGCCCGGCCAAGCCCTGTACCGTAAATACCGTCCCCGCACTTTCTCCGAAGTCATCGGCCAAGAGCACGTGACCCGCACTCTCCAGAACGCGCTGGCCACAGGGAGGGTCGTCCACGCTTATCTCTTCAGCGGCCCTCGAGGGACAGGGAAGACCTCCACGGCCCGCATCCTAGCCAAGGCGGTGAACTGTCTGGCTGAGGAGGGAGAGAAGCCATGCAACGATTGTTTCATCTGCCGCTCTGTAGATGAAGGGAGGTTACTCGATCTCATCGAGATCGACGCCGCATCCCATACGGGAGTGGACGATATCAGGGATCTGAGAGAGAAGATCCACTTCGCGCCCAGCGACGCCCGCTACAAGTTCTACATCATCGATGAGGCCCATATGCTCTCCACCTCAGCCTTCAACGCCCTCTTGAAGACCTTGGAGGAGCCTCCAGCCCATGTCTATTTCGTCCTAGCCACCACCGCGCCCCACAAAATACCGGCGACCATCCTCTCCCGCTGCCAGCGGTTTGACTTCCGTCCCATCCCTATGAAGAAGATCATAGGCCGCCTGGAGTGGATGGCGGAGCAAGAAGGACTGGAGGTGGAACGAGAGGCGTTGGAACTGATCGCTCGCCAGGCCACGGGAAGCATGCGGGACGCCGATAGCCTCCTGGATCAGGTGGCTTCCTACGGGGAGAAGAAGATCACCCTCCTCCAAGTGCAAGCCATCCTGGGCACCACCTCCTCTCAAGCGGTGGCTAACCTTGTGGCCAGCCTAGCGGCGCGAGAGGTATCGAGAGGGCTGGACCTCATCAACGAAACCATCGCTGATGGCGCTGACCCTAAGCAGTTCGGTCAGGAAATCATCGAATATCTCCGCGGTGTGCTCCTGATAAAAGTGGCGGGCCAAAACCCTCCCCATGTCACCCCCGAGACGGCTCAGGAGATGGCCTTACGGGCGAAGCAGTTCTCCTTGGCTGGGCTTCTCACCACTATCAGACTCTTCAGCCAGGCCACCTTGGACAAAGCCGCCTTCCCACCCCATCTCCCTTTAGAGTTGGCCTTCGTAGAAGCCACCCTCTCAGAGGCCGAGAAGACGCCCAAGGCAGATAAGCCCCTCTCCACCACCAAGACCTGGCCAGATTCGCACCCCGGGCCGCAAAAAAGAGGGGGAAAGGAAAGGCGAGAAACGGCTTCCCCCCCGCCCGAAGAGGCTGAGGTAGATAGGACGCCCCCCTCAAGAGAGATGAAAGACCCCCAGGCCCTGGAGCGAATTGAGAACCTCTGGGAGGGGTTATTGACCCAGATTAAGAAGCGGAACATGCACGTGGAAGCCCTCTTGAAATCCTGCCAGCCTGTGGCTGTGGAAGAGGATGTAGTAGTCCTGGGCTTCAACTACCCCTTCCACAAAGGGCGCATCGAAGAGCCCAGGTGTAAGGGCCTAGTGGAAGAGGTCCTAAGCCAAACGATGGGTCAGCCTTACCATATCGAGTGTGTGCTCCTGGCCGACAGGGAGAGGAGACGGGGGGCACCTAAGAAACGCGACCTCGAAGCGGTAAAAGAAGACCCCCTAATCAAGGCTGCCTTGGAGATGGGAGGGGAGATCACCGAAGTGAAGCATACCCAAGATCAAGATCGTCTTCCGCCTGCGGAATCTGCCCCTCTATCCTGACCTCCCCTTCCTTGTTGATCCACGCCCGGTGCAGCTCTGGAATTACAACTACGACCGCTCTCACGATGCTTTAGGGAGAAAGAGCCCTGCTGAAACTCCGGCAGAGGTTAACCCCAAGTTGCTAAGAAATATCCTTTTCTTGTCACCCATCATTTTAGACGATACAATCACTCTCTTCGGGGGTGGTACCGAGGTCTATAGACATTACAAAGCATGCCGCTTAGTCTCATTAGAAATGCGACATTTGTTGTAGAATTGGCGTGCAAGCAGATTCTAAGTGCCGTCAGGAGTTACCTCCTGATAGCCAAAAAACATTTGACGCCACTAGAAAGTAGGCAGGGCAGGTATGGAAACCTGCCCTACTATCACTATGACACGAGCGGCCCCATCTGGGCCTCAAATGCGACCCCTCTGCCACTTATTTGTCGCATTTGACATGAGAGATACCACATGCTTGACAAAAGATTACTACTATGCTAAGATGACGTCGTCTCTTATCTAGAGGGGTGGAGGGACCGGCCCACTGAAGCCCCGGCAACCTCCTGTGGGGGAGCCGACAGTCGCCCATCCCGACTGCGGCTCAAGCCACAACCCACAGTTTCGGTGCCAATTCCGGCAGATCCCATGCCAGGGAAACGAATAGCGATGGTGGTTTCCCAGATGTAGGCTTGGGATCTGGAAGATGAGAGAGAGCCATCTCGCTTTCTCTCCCTGGGCGGGAGAGTTCCTTTTTGAAGCGTTGGGGCCGGAGAAAGACCGGCCCTAATTTTTTGAGTGGAGGCGGAGGCTTGAGAAGCATCGAGTGGAAAGATGGCCGGGTGCGGATGATCGACCAGCGGAGGCTCCCCCATGAGTATGTGATGGTAGAGTTCGAAGATTATAGAGGTATAGCCCAGGCTATCCGAGAGATGTATATCCGCGGGGCTCCAGCGATAGGCGCAGCCGCAGCCTATGGCTTGGCTCTCGCTGCTGCCAGAAGCGGGGCGAAAGGTCGGGAGGAGTTGCTCACGGAGTTGGAGGAGGCCGCCGAGATGCTGCGCCGGACCCGCCCCACAGCCTCGAACCTCTTTTGGGCCCTTGAGAGGATGCTGAGAAAGGCAAGGGATGAGGGGTTAGAAGATGTGGGCCAAATTCGAGAGGCTTTGGTTGCCGAGGCGGAGGCTATCGCCTTTGAAGATGTGGAGATCAACAAACGAATGGGAGAGCACGGGGCGGAGTTGATCTCCGATGGGGATAATATCCTAACCCACTGCAACGCCGGGGCCCTGGCCACCGTGGATTACGGCACCGCTCTAGCGCCTATAAGGGTGGCTCACGCTCAGGGAAAGCGGGTTCACATCTACGTGGATGAGACCCGTCCTCGTCTTCAAGGAGCCAGGCTCACGGCCTGGGAACTGATGCGCGAGGGAATCTCTCTGACCCTCATCGCCGACAATGCGGCGGGCTATTTCATCCAAGCGGGCAAGGTGGACATCATCCTTGTGGGAGCCGATCGGGTGGCCGCCAACGGAGACGTGGCCAACAAGATCGGCACTTATAAATTGGCCGTGGTAGCCAAGGAGAATGGCGTTCCCTTCTACGCCGTAGTCCCCACTTCGACCATCGACCTCTCGCTTCCCACCGGGGCCCAGATCCCCATCGAGGAGAGAGATGGTAGCGAAGTGACCCATATCTGCGGGCAGAGGATTGCCCCCCAGGGGGTACCAGTTGCCAACCCGGCCTTCGATATAACCCCCCATCGTTACCTCACGGCCTTTATCACCGAGCACGGAGTAATACGTCCACCCTTTGAAGAGGGGTTGCGAAAGGCTGTGGAGGCTTCCCGGATAGTAGGGAGAGCATCTTGAGCATCTTGGTAGTCGGTTCCGTGGCCCTGGATTCGGTTCAGACCCCTTTTGGCCGGGTGAAGGGGGCTTTGGGCGGCTCGGCCACCTATTTCTCTATTGCGGCTAGCCTTTATTCTCCGGTGAACCTGGTGGCCGTAGTGGGCACCGATTTCCCCCAGGAGCATATCGACTTCCTCAAAGGGAGGGGGGTGGATCTGAAAGGGTTGCAGATGACGAAGGGAAAAACCTTCCGTTGGTCGGGGCGGTACGACTACGATCTAGGTATCGCGGAGACCCTGGATACGCAATTAAACGTCTTCGCCTCCTTCCATCCCCAGTTGCCGGAGGAGTATAGGGCCTCGAAATACGTCTTTCTGGCCAATATCGACCCCGATCTTCAACTGGAGGTTTTGGAGCAGGTGAAAAATCCCCGGCTCGTAGTCCTGGATACCATGAACTACTGGATCAACTATAAAAAAGGAGCCCTCACCGAGGCTATGGCGGCGGTGGACATCGTGATGATTAACGAGTTGGAGGCCCGGCAGTATGCTAACACCTTTAGCCTCGTCCGGGCCACTCGGAAGATCTTGGGCTTGGGGCCTCGGGCGGTGGTGGTCAAGAAAGGGGAGTACGGGGCGGCTATGTTCTCCGCCAATGAAGACCCTCGCGGCGCTTTTTTCTTCGTCCCCGCCTACCCTTTGGAGAAGATAAGCGACCCCACAGGTGCGGGGGATAGTTTCGCGGGAGGCTTCATCGGCTACCTAGCCCATAAGGACGATTGCTCGGATGAATGCATCAAGCGGGCTATTGTCCATGGCAGCGTTGTGGCCTCCTTCGCGGTGGAAGAGTTCAGCATAGATCGCCTATGTCGCCTGACCCGGGAGGAGATCGAGGGCCGGTATCAAGAGTTTAAGCATTTCACCCATTTCGAACCTTTGGAGGCCTGATCTAGTGAGCCTAGAGGTGAGGGAACTCCACGATAAAGGAGAGATCTACGCCTTCCTGGGCCAGGACCGGTACTATGCGGCGTACGCCATCGGCGACCTAGAGCCCGGCCTCTTCGAGTTATCCACCTGGCATGTCTCCGTGCAAGATGGCCGAAAGATCGCTTTGACCCTTCGGTTCAGAGGGCTCAGACCGCCGGCCCTCTTCGCTATGGGCGTAAGCGAGGGGCTCGTCCCTCTCCTTCGAGAGGAGTCGCTGCCGGAACGGGTCTACCTCACCGGTCGACCGGAGCACCTTTCTCCCTTTCAAGAAGCCTTCTCCTTGGGACCGGTAGTGGATATGCTCCGCATGGTCCTAGAGCCAAGGGATTTCCGTCCCCACGATGGGCGGGTGACAAGGTTATCACGACGACATCTCCCTTCGTTGCAGAGGCTATATAGGGGAGAGGGGGTCTTCGCCTCCTATCAGTTGGATTCGGGGGTTTACTACGGCGTGGAGGTGGGAGGTGAACTCGTCTCCGTAGCCGGCACTCATCTCATCTCCCCCTCCTACCAGGTAGCGGCGGTGGGGAACATCTTCACCCATCCTAGCCACCGAGGCCAAGGGTATGCTACCGCCTGCACTAGCGCCGTGGTTGAGGAACTGTTGAGCCACCCTCTGGCGATCATCCTCAACGTGGCTCGAAGTAACGATGTAGCCCTCACGCTCTACAAGAGGCTTGGTTTCAGGGTGTATTGTCCTTTCATCGAGGCTTTAGGGGTGCGAAAGCACAGGAGAATGCTTCCAAAACTCGTTCGGAGTTAGAAAGGAAAGGAGAATGGCTAAAAACGACGTTAAGGATCCCTCTTTAGCATCAGAGGGGAGGCAAAGGATCCAGTGGGCGGCGCAGGAGATGCCGGTCTTGAGGCTCATCAGGGAGCGGTTCGAGAGGGAGAAGCCCCTCGAGGGGGCGAAAGTCTCCGGTTGTCTACACATCACTACCGAGACAGCGAATCTGGCCCATACCTTGGTGACAGGAGGGGCAGACCTGGCTCTCTGCGCCTCCAACCCCCTCTCCACCCAGGACGATGTAGCCGCTGCCCTGGCAGAGGATGGCATATCGGTCTTCGCCATCCGAGGGGAGGATGAAAAGACCTACTATCAGCACATCCGCGCCGCTCTCGAGCATCGGCCCCAAGTGACCATGGATGATGGCGCAGACTTGGTCTCCACCCTTCACAAGGAGGGCCAAGGGGTGATCGAGAAGATCCTAGGGGGGACTGAGGAGACGACCACTGGCGTGATCCGCTTGCGGGCTATGGCTAAGGAAGGAGTCCTACGCTACCCGATCTTGGCGGTCAACGATGCCCTGACCAAATACCTTTTCGACAACCGATACGGCACGGGGCAGAGCACAGTGGATGGCATCATGCGGGCCACCAATATCCTCTTGGCGGGTAAGAATTTCGTAGTAGCCGGGTATGGCTGGTGCGGCCGAGGCATAGCCATGCGAGCGCGAGGCCTGGGAGCCCAGGTGATCGTCACCGAGGTGGATGCTCTTAGGGCTCTGGAGGCGGTGATGGATGGCTTCCAGGTTATGTCTCTTTTGGAGGCGGCGAAGATAGGGGATATCTTCGTCACCGCCACTGGCGACAAGAATGTCATAGATAGGAAACACTTTGAGGTGATGAAGGACGGGGCCATCCTGGCCAACTCCGGTCACTTCAACGTGGAGATAAACATCCCCGCTCTGCGGGAGATATCGGTGGAGGTGCGCTCTCCCCGAAAGCATGTGAGCCAATACCTCTTGGCCGATGGCCGTTGCCTCTCGCTTTTGGCCGAAGGGCGACTAGTGAACCTGGCGGCCGCGGAAGGCCACCCCGCCTCGGTGATGGATATGTCCTTCGCCAATCAGGCCCTGGGGATAGAGTACCTGCTCAAGAATGCAGGCATCCTAGAGAATAAAGTCTATCCCGTACCCAGGGAGATAGATATGGAGATCGCTAGGCTGAAGTTGGCCAGCATGGGGATAGAGATCGATACCCTCACCCTAGAGCAGGAGAGGTATCTCCGCTCCTGGGAAGAGGGAACTTAACTGGTAGCCAAAAAACAAGCAAAGGGGTTCAAGATGAGAAACATTCTACTAGAGAGCCTGGACAGAGTCCCAGTGGAGGAGCAGCAGGTGGAGTTAGTGGAGAGGAAAGGCGTCGGCCACCCCGACTCCATCTGTGACGCCATCATGGAAGCGATCTCGGTAGCCCTCTGCCGGGAATATATGAAGGCCTTCGGTCGCGTCCTCCACCACAACATAGATAAAAGCCTACTGGTGGCTGGTCGTACATCTCCTCGCATCGGCGGCGGCACGGTGGATGAGCCTATGCGCTTGGTATTCGGCGACCGCGCGGTCTACGAATGTGAGGGGAAGGAGATCCCCGTGGGGGAGATCGCCACAGAGACAGCCAAGGAGTGGATACGAGAGAACCTACGCTTTGTGGACCCGGAAAAGCATCTCATCTTCCAAAACGAGATCAAGCCTGGATCTCCTGAACTGACCGACATCTTCGAGCGGAAGGTCATCGGCGCCAACGATACCTCGGCAGCGGTAGGCTATGCTCCCATGACCGAGACAGAAAAGATCGTCCTGGCCACGGAGAAGCGGCTCAACTCCCCGGAATTCAAGAAGGAGTCCCCCGTCGCCGGGGAGGATATCAAGGTGATGGGTTACCGCTTCGACCGCCGGCTGATCCTCACCGTTGCTTTGGCCTTCGTCGACCGCTTCGTGGAGAGCGAAAAGGGGTATTTTGCCCAGAAGAAAGAGATAGAAGCCGCGGTCCGTGATTTCGTTAAGAGCAAGGATCTCCGCTTTAAAGATGTGCGGGTGGACGTGAACACCTTGGATCAGCCTGGCCGAGGCGAGGCGGGGATGTATCTCACCGTATTGGGTACCTCTGCCGAGGGTGCCGATGGAGGCCAGGTAGGGCGGGGGAACAAGGTAAACGGGGTGATCGCCCTCAACCGCCCCATGAGCACCGAGGCGGCAGCGGGGAAGAACCCCATAAGCCACGTGGGGAAGATCTACAACCTCTTGGCCCACCGCATCGCCGACGAGGTCTACAAGGAGGTGCCTGGGATCCGTGAGGTCTATATCTGGCTCTGCAGCCAGATCGGCCAGCCCATCGACCAACCCCTCATCGCCTCGGCACAGTTGGTTTTGAGGCCTAACCTCTCTCTATCTTCCATATCCGATGAGGTCAAGGCGGTGATAGAGCGAGAGTTGGCCAACATCTACGACTTCACCCAGCGCCTGGCACGAGGGGAGTTTCCCGTCTGGTAGCCTAGTCTCGCTTTCCTCTGGGGCGGGGGCACTGTAGGTAGTGAGGTGCCTCCGCCTCCCTTTTTTGGCTTTACTTTGTTAGGAAGGTGGGTTATAATCGCCTACACATCGATTTAAACCACCAGGAGGGGGTTTGAGAACACTGGTCACCGGCATCACCGGTTTCGCCGGTAGCCATTTGGTCGATTACCTTTTGGCTCACACGGAACAGGAGCTCTTTGGGGTAGATCTAAGGGGTTTCTCCGCATCTGCCCCTCGCTCCGATAGACTCCATCTCTGCCAGGGAGATCTCTGCGACCCCGATTTCGTGCTTTCGAGCCTCGAGGAGGCCCAGCCCCAATACCTCTTTCACCTAGCGGCCCAGGCTTTCGTCCCTCTATCTTGGGAGGACCCCTGGGGCACCTTAGCCAATAATATACGGGGGCAACTAAATCTATTTCAGGCCGTCCTCCGTCTGGGGTTACAACCCCGAATCTTGGTGGTGGGCTCTGCGGATGAGTACGGCATGGTACGCCCTGGGGAGTTGCCGATCAGTGAGGATACCCCGTTACGCCCTTATAACCCCTACGCCGTCAGCAAGGTCGTCCAGGACATGGTAGGCTATCAATATTTTGCCAGTCACGGCCTTCATGTAGTCCGTGTCCGTCCCTTCAACCACATAGGGCCTCGTCAGTCGGCGGCTTTCGTGACCGCCGCCTTCGCTAAACAGATCGTTGAGGCAGAGGCAGGAGGAAAAAACCCCATAATTAAGGTGGGAAATCTGGAAGCCAAGCGGGACTTCACCGACGTGAGGGATATGGTGGCCGCTTACTATTTAGCCCTCTCCAAGGGTGAACCAGGAGAGGTCTACAATATCGGTTCCGGCATCCCTCGGTCTATAAGGGAGGTTTTGGATATCCTCTTGGCGGAGAGCAAGATTGAATTGACTGTCCAGGAGGACCCAACCCGCCTCCGCCCCTCTGAGGTACCCGTGGTAGCCTGTGACCCCCGGAAGTTCAAGGAGCGTACGGGTTGGGAAGCACGCATCCCTTTAGAGAAGAGCCTGCGCGACATCCTCGACTACTGGCGAGAGGAGGTTAAGAAAGGGGAGAAGTGGTGAAGAAGGCTTTGATCACCGGGATTACGGGTCAGGATGGCTCATACTTGGCGGAGTTCTTGCTGGAGAAGGGTTATGAGGTGATAGGGATGGTGCGGCGCACCAGCACGGTGAACTTCGACCGCATCAAGCATATCCAGGAGAAGGTCACTATCGTGCCTGGCGACCTATTGGACCAGGTATCTTTGATCGAGATCTTGCAGGAGCATCGACCCCAGGAGGTGTACAACTTAGCCGCTCAATCTTTTGTCCCCACCTCTTGGAATCAGCCGGTCTTCACCGGCGAGGTAACCGCCTTGGGAGTGACCAGGCTCTTAGATGCCATACGTATCGTAGACCCTGAAATCCGTTTCTATCAAGCCTCCTCCAGCGAATGCTTCGGGAAGGTGAGGGAATCGCCTCAGAACGAGGAGACCCCTTTCTACCCTCGAAGCCCCTACGGGGTGGCCAAGGTTTATGGCCACTGGATCACGATCAACTACCGGGAGAGCTATAATATCTTCGCCTGCTCAGGGTTACTTTTCAATCACGAATCGCCGCGGCGGGGTCTGGAGTTTGCCACTCGAAAGATCAGTTATGGAGCGGCAAAGATAAAATTGGGCTTGGCTAATGAGTTGCGCATGGGGAATTTGGAGGCTCGACGCGATTGGGGATACGCTGGGGACTACGTGAGAGCGATGTGGCTTATGTTGCAGCAGGAGAAGCCAGACGATTATGTGGTAGCCACCGGCGAGGCCCACTCGGTGAGAGATTTCTTGGAAGAGGCGTTTGGTTACCTATCTCTTGACTATCGTGATTATGTGGTGGTCGCCCCCCAGTTCATCCGTCCCGCGGAGGTGGACTATTTGGTGGGCGATGCCACCAAGGCTCGGGAGGTTTTGGGGTGGGAGCCTACCGTCTCCTTCCCACAGTTAGTGCGGATGATGGTGGATGCCGACTTAACCTTGCTCTCGGGGGAAAAGAAAGGATAGCGGTGGGGAAAAAAGAAAGGATCGAAGAGATCGTCTCTTCTTTGAGGGAGTATGACCCAGAGCGGATAATCCTTTTCGGCTCTCATGCGCGCCGAGATGCCGATGAGTATAGCGATCTTGATCTGGTGGTAATCAAAGAGACGGAGGAACGCTTCCTAGACCGCCTGAAGAGGGTTTATGAGTTGGTAAGGCCGACCTTCGCCATGGATCTTCTAGTCTATACTCCGGAGGAGTTCGCCCGGATGAAGGAGGAGGGGAACCCCCTCATCGAAAGGGTATTCGAAGAGGGAGTGGTGGTATATGAGAAAGCCCGCCCATGAGGGGAGTCGCTGGCTTAAGCAAGCCGAGCATGACCTTGAGGCCGCTCGCTATAACCGCCAGGGAGGGTTTCACGCCGTAGCCTGTTTCTATGCTCCGCAGGCGGCGGAGAAAGCCCTGAAAGCCTTCCTCTTCGCTCAGGGGGAACTGGTTGTGATCGGTCATTCGGTGGCCGAGTTATGCCAGGGCTGTGCGGGGTATGAAGAAAGGTTCCGGGAACTAACAGGGCGTATCGGCAAATTGGATCGCTTCTACATACCCACTCGGTATCCTGATGGGCTGCCGGGCGGAGTGCCGGCTGAGGTCTATGGTGAGCAAGACGCTTCTGAGGCCATCGCCTCAGCCTCTGAGACCGTTGAGGTAGTTAGGGGTTTGTTAAAGGATGGGTGAGATTCAGTTCGGCACCGATGGCTGGCGAGGGGTCATCGCCGAGGATTTCACCTTCCAGAATGTGCGTCGTTGTGCCCAAGGGGTGGCCCTGTACCTTGTAGATTCCGGGCAGGCCGATAAGGGCATGGTAGTGGGCTACGACACCCGTTTCGCTTCAGAACATTTCGCGGCCGCCGTGGCGGAAGTCTTGGCCGGAAACGGGATAAAGGTCTACCTCTGCGACAAGGCCGCGCCCACCCCGGTGGTAACCTATGCTATCTTGGAGAAAAGAGCGGCGGGGAACATCATCATCACCGCCAGCCATAACCCGCCCTGGGATAACGGGTTTAAGGTGCGTTCCCAGTACGCTGGGGCTGCTTCGCCAGAGATCCTGGCCGAGATCGAGAGGAGGATCGCCAAACTCAAAGGGGTGGAGCAGGTCG
The DNA here is from genome assembly GCA_964514645.1 of uncultured Anaerolineales bacterium. Taxonomy (GTDB): domain Bacteria; phylum Chloroflexota; class Anaerolineae; order UBA7937; family UBA7937; genus UBA7937. The sequence goes on along the minus strand of CAZERB010000017.1, from coordinate 1,379 downwards.
CCTTGGATGAGGGGAAGAGGCAGGGCCTCATCGAAGAGTTTGACCCAGCGCCAGCCTACCTAGCCCATCTGGATACCCTCATAGATATAGAACCCCTTAGAGAGGCCGGCCTCAAGGTGGTTGTCGATTCCATGTGGGGCTCGGGCGCTGGCTGGCTGAAGGATATCTTGAGCGGCGGAAGGACGAAGATCAAGGAGATACATGATAAGCGTCACCCCCTCTTTCCTGGGATGCTCCGTCCAGAGCCCATCCTGCCCAACATCGATTTCCTCCAAGAGACGGTTAAGGCTTCAGGGGCGGACGTAGGGCTAGCCACCGATGGCGATGCCGATCGTCTAGGGGTGGTGGACGAGAAGGGGAACTTTGTGAACCAACTACAAGTGTACGCCCTTCTAGCCCTCTACCTTCTGGAGTTGCGGGGCTGGCGGGGGCCCATCGTCAAGACCCTCTCCACCACCTCCATGCTCTATAGATTGGGAGAACTCTACGGCGTTCCCGTCTATGAGACCGGGGTAGGCTTCAAATATGTGGCCCCCAAGATGGTAGAGACCCAAGCGATGATAGGAGGAGAAGAGAGCGGCGGGTTCGCCTTCAGGGGCCATATCCCGGAACGGGATGGGATATTGGCCTGTCTTTTTATCCTCGACTTTATGGTCCATAAGGGTATGCGCCCCTCGGAACTGGTCGATTACCTCTATTCCAGAGTGGGCCCCCATTATTATGACCGAGTCGATAGCCTCATCCCCCCAGAGGAGCGAGAGGCGATGGGGCGACGGTTGGAGGCCGCTCGACCCCGTGAGATCGGAGGTTTAGAGGTTACCCGCATTAACACTATGGACGGCTTTAAATTCGAACTAGAGGGGGGGGCTTGGCTCCTCGTCCGCTTATCGGGCACGGAACCCAAGATAAGAATTTATGGGGAGGCGACCAGCGAGGAGCAGTTGAAGGAGATACTGGAAGAGGGGATGCGGCTAGCAGGGCTTGAGAGGTCGAAGGTTGTTGACTGACAGCCATCCCATCCCTCGGGATCCCGTAGGGACAGGGATCCTTTACGGATTGCCATCTCCATCTTCGCCCGTTCGATCTTGACCGCGACGAGCTAATGGCTAGAGCCGAAGCGAACGGAGTGACGAAGATCATTGAGGTAGGGATCGACCTGGAATCGGATAAGGAAGCGATAGCCCTGGCTACCAGATACCCGCATCTCTATGCCGCCGTGGGGATACACCCCCATGAGGCGGGGAAGGCGACCGAGGAGAGCTGGACGGAATTGCGGAGTTTGGCTTCCCAGCCTGGTGTTGTGGCTATAGGAGAGACAGGTTTAGACTATTACCGTTGCCTTTCGCTCCGCAAAAAGCAGAAGGAAGCCCTGATGAGGC
>CAZERB010000016.1:0-17370 GCA_964514645.1 uncultured Anaerolineales bacterium | reverse complement strand
TGAGAGACCTCTACGACCCCCAGGCCCTCTTCCTCCTAGTGCGCATGGAGGATCGCATCCAACTGGTAGCCCGCAGCACCACCGATGCCATCGACGTAGCGGAGATAGCCCGCCATTTCGACGGCGGGGGACACTCCAAAGCGGCCGCAGCCCTCATCGAAGGCCAAGATTTGGCTCTTGTACGGGAGAGGCTGCTCCGACTCCTCGGTGCTTATGTCAAGCCTACGACCACCGTCAGGGAGATCATGTCCTTTGGTGCCCATACCCTCTCCCCCCAGACCACCGTGGCCCAGGCGGAGGAGATGATGCGCAGGTACGGCCACGAGGGGTTCCCCGTGGTGGATCGAGGAGAACTGGTAGGCGTCCTCACGCGCCGGGAGATAGACCGGGCGCTGCATCATGGCCTCCACCAAGACCCCATCGAGAGTTATATGCACAAAGGGAAGATAAGCGTCTCCCCCACCAACTCCGTGGAACGGCTCCAGCAGGTGATGATGGAAGAAGGGGTAGGCCAGGTGCCGGTAGTAGAAGAGGGAGAGATCGTGGGAATCGTAACCCGAACGGACTTGATAAAGTTATGGAGCGAGCCCCAGCGAGCCTCGCGGGCCAAGGAGATCGCTCAAAAGATGGAAGGGTTTCTCCCCCCTAACCTTCTAGCCTTCCTCAAGAAAGCCAGTAAGGTAGCCAAGGAGATGGGCTATTCTCTCTACCTCGTGGGTGGCTTCGTGCGGGACCTCCTCCTGGGGACCCCGACCCTCGATATCGACCTAGTGGTGGAAGGAGATGCCATAGCCCTGGCTCGCCGTCTAGCACAGGAGGTGGGAGGCCGAGTCCACGGTCACTCCCGCTTCGGCACAGCCAAACTGATCTTTGAGGGAGAAGAGTCACCTTTGACACCCCTCTCCTCTCTCGATTTCGTCACCGCTCGCACCGAGTTCTACGAGCACCCTACCGCTCTCCCTAGCGTGGAACGAAGTTCCATTAAGCAAGATCTCCACCGTCGCGACTTCACTATCAACACCCTGGCCATCTCCCTAGATGAGGAAAGTTACGGGGAACTCTTAGACTTCTACGGCGGAGAGAAGGATATAGAAGAAGGGCTCATCCGTGTCCTCCACAACCTCAGTTTCGTGGAGGACCCCACCCGCATCCTGAGGGCTATCCGCCTAGAAAAGAGGTTAGGCTTCAGGGTGGAAGAGCGAACCGAGGAGTTGATCCACGACGCTTTAGATCTCCTCCATCGCGTCTCTGGGGAGCGGATATATCAAGAACTAGAGGCTATCTTCCAAGAGGAACAGCCTACCAAGGCCTTGGAGCGCCTTCAGAGTCTGGAGGTGTTGAGCCACATACATCCCGCCCTACGATACAATGATAATTTAGGGGAGAAGATAAAAGCCCTGCCCCAGGGCTTGAGAGAATGGAGAGCCCTGGCCTGCCGGCCTGAGGAAGCCACCGGCCTGCCCCCTCAGGACGTGCCCATCCTCTACTTGGCTCTCTTAGCCGACGAAGCGGAGAACCAGGCGATGGAGAGCCTAATCTCCCGCCTCAAGTTAAAAGCCAAGGAGGCTCGCACTCTCCGCCAAGTGGCTCAACTCCGCACCCTGGTTCCCCAATTGTCGAAGAAGGGCTTATCTAAGAGCGGCCTCTACCGTCTCCTGCATCCCTACTCCAGCCAGGCCATCTTCCTCCTCTGGCTCACGGCCAAAGTGAAGGCGCTCAAGAAGCGGCTGGAACTCTATCACAAGGAACTCGCTTGTGTGGAGCCTCTCCTTAATGGCCAAGACCTGAAGAGGTTGGGGGTCCCTCCTAGCCCCATCTATGGCCAGATACTGGAGGCGTTGCGCGATGCCCGCTTGGAGGGGAAGGTGAGAAGCAGGAGAGGGGAAGAGAGGCTGGCAAGGGAGTTTCTGGCAGCCAAACGATGAAGAACAATGCGCCTGGCTCGCGAAGGTGAGCCTCAAATCGGCTCGCCTTCTCGCTTCTATTTGGCCTCCTTCAACTGTTCGGTTGCCTCCTCCCTGATCTCCTGGAACCCCTCTTCCAGGTAGGGGAAGGCTAGCCAGACGCAGGCCAGTCCAAATAAGCCCCCGGTGATAAGACGTCTAAGGGGGGTGCTCTCCAGGAGGCCCAAAAGTTGGAGCGTCCCATCCACGGCCATGGGAGTGATAAGAACCACAAACGCTGGCCAGGAGAGGGGCTTTAGCCTCCCTCGCACCAGGTTGAAGCCCAACCCAGCGATCAACATGGAGCCATAGATAGCCACGTCCCGCTGGCACATAGCCATCTGGTGGCCAGCGATGAAGAAGGAACGCGAAGCCACCTGGTGGCAGACGAACCTGTAGGCGAAGTAGATGAGATTTGATAACCCCGTCTGCCCGTGAGCCTTGAGCAATGGAGCCAGCACAGGAAGGCCAAAGTAGAGGCCGACAGCAGCGTTGAGCAGAAGCAACCAATGGTTGGCTATCCCCAGGATGACCCGGTTGAGGAAAAGAACGAGATCTCGCTCCCTCCCCCTCATCTGAGTTGCCGTCGTCCCGCTGGGCACGACTTTCCTCACCGGCTCCCCCAAGGCCTGACGAAGCTGGCTCTCGCTGATCTTGGAATGAAGGATCCTGCCACCTTCAAGAGCCACTACGGGGATGAGCGAACCGTATATCTTCTCTAGTCCCTTGGCGCTTTCGATATCCACCTCGCGGATAGCCAAGTCGTACTCTTCCCGGAGCCCTAGTAGCAGTCCCTTCGCCTCTTCGCAGGGGTGACACCCCTTCTTAGTGTAGAGCGTTACCCGGCGGGACAACCTCACCCCTCCAAAACACATCCAAAGGTGATGGAAAACACGATTAAGAAAATGGTATCAAAACTCATGAGCAAATTACGCCAACCGCCCCCCTCTCCCAGAGAGCCCCCAACATAATCACCTCCTTGGCTCAACTGACGGCCCAGAGCCTCTCGAGAGTCTCGCCCTTTTAGACTGAACTTCAAACCGGCCTGTTGCCAAAGAGTAACAGAGCGTCGTAATCCTCCATTGCCAGGGGACGAATGGCGATCTGCATGCTCGCACCTCCCTAGATCGAACTTTATGCCAACTTGACCCCCATGTCAACAGGGCATCGTCACTCATTTAGTTGATGAAATCGAACCAATATGCTAGAATGTGAATGAAGAACCAATGTATCAAGGATGCCGCTGATGCAGCAAGGACGGTTTCCCGATCCAGTCCACCGGGACTGGGTCAGATTCGAAGACTTCGAAATCAAGATACAGAAGTGTTTTGAAGGAGATTTTGCTCGGCTCCGGGAGAGCTGGAACCGGAAGAAGCCCTTAAGAGGGCTGGAGAGGAGTGGGACAGAATATCGGAGAGGGCAGGGTACGAGAAGCAGCTGGAAATATGGAAAGCTGTATACAGGACATGGAAAGCGGCCGGATATCAATAGGCCGGAAACGTTTCTTACCGTATTAAGGTGTACAGACTATTCTCAGCCTGTCATGTCTAATACCGTACAAAATTATCGGTACCCTCCTGAGGCAACGATCGATTCGCCAGTAATGTATCCGGCATTATCAGAAGCGAGAAAAAGGGCAAGGCTTGCGATTTCTTCCGGTTTGCCGAATCTTCTTACAGGAATTTTCTTGAGCAATGTCTCTTTGCCCTTCTCATCAAGAGACCCCCACAACATATCTGTTTCTATTTTGCTCGGAACGATTGCATTAACCGTTATCCCATACTGTGAAAACTCGTTGCTGAGGGCCTTTGTAAACGCTATTACGCCGCCCTTTGCAGCAGCGTAATGAGCACCGGAAGTCCCGCCCGTTATTCCAGATGTCGAGGAAATATTAATGATTCTGCCCCATTCATTCTTCAGTATATGCGGAATAGCGATGCGGGTGCACAGAAAGACACTCGTGAGATCGTTGTGGATGATGTGCTCCCATTCGCTCAGTGACATATCGAGGAAAGCGCATCTATGAAAAACGCCGACATTGTTCACCAGTATGTGTAGTTTTCCAAACGCAGCTATGGTTTTGTTAATCATCCTTTCTACTTCATCTTCCGCTGATACATCAGCCTGAATAACGATACTTCCGTTTGGATTAATTCTTTCGATCTCCTCTGAGACTTCCATTGCATTCTCTTTGGAGTGGCAATAGTTCACAACCACTTTACACCCTTCTTTTGCAAAAGCAATCGCTATTGCCCTGCCGATTCCCCTTGATGAACCTGTAACGATAGCAACTTTATTCTCCAAGACCTGCATTTACGCGCCTTCCACTTATTAATTAGTACTAATTGATACTATTACTATCCGGGCTGTTGCCCCCCTTTTTCATACAGAGCAGATCACCTTCGGTCTTCAATGCTCCTCCCTTTGATAAGGTTGCAACGATGGTCTCTTGATCCATATTCAATCCTGAAATGTACTCAAAAAACGACGTCCCGGGATGAGGTGCGCGCGTTTCGATCCGTAAAATACCGAATATTTTATAGTATTATCTTATTTTCTTGTCATAATGTAAATAACCGGCATTTACAACTGAGAGAAACGGGGAAATTCTAGACAAGTAATGTGGGATCGCCTCACATAATCACTGATCTAACTGGCATTTCCAAGGATTTCTAACCGGGAATTATTGATTTTCCTATCAATTAGTCTCTTCCAAATCGACTCAAGCTCCTGACCAAAAGTAAGCAGAACCATGTTTCTGATCTTCTCTAATTCGCGCGTGAAAAGTAAGCCACGGAATGATGCACATTATCCTTAGTTGTTGGTGAGGGAATCAGTGAATCCTACTTAATGATCCTTATCCTTCTCCTATCTATCGTGGCTATGCTCATTCCTAGGGCGATTAAGCCGAAAGTCACCATCTGGATATCGCGGCCGAGTGCGAGCATTAACATTCCAGCTTGAATCCATGTAATGATGATCACTCCAAGCAAGGTTCGGTGCGGGCCTCCCACACCTCCCGTGAGGGCTGTGCCGCCCGCGACCACGCTCGCGAAAAGCGGTATGGGCATATATTTTCCAATCTCCATGGAGCCGCCCCCCTGCCATGCCATGAACAAAACTCCTGCCAGCCCGGCGAGAAAGCTGCTGAGCATGAAAACGTAAATTCTATCCCTCACCACGTTTATGCCCGAGAGCCCAGCGCCTATCGGGTTTCCTCCGACCGCGTAAGTGCGCCTTCCAAATGGCATGCATATGGCTATGAAAGTGCTTATAATCCAAATGCCCATCGCCCAATAGAATATCGACGGTAAACCGGCTATGAAGGTCGTTGCCAGGGCCCTGAAGGTCTCATCATACATTATGTGGAGGAAGCCTTTCGAGAGGTACAGCGCTATTCCCTCAACTACAACGGAAACGCCGAGCGTGGCCATGAAAGAGGGGACGTTGAACTTCGCGACGAATAGCCCGTTAATGAAGCCGAACCCCACGCATATTAGTAAAGCTAAAGGAATCACCAAGAGCCCCAGCTTGTCGATGTATAATACGCATAGGAGGGCTGCAAGCTTCAGTATGCTTACCACTGAGAAGTCAAAAGATCCCATCATTATGACAAAAGTCAATCCGCAGGCAGCTATTAGGAAGTATGACATAGCATAGACTAAAGTTATTCTTCCCTGATAGCTGAGGAAGAATGGGTTTATCACTTGGAATCCAACTATAATCGCTATCACCGTAACTATCGGCCCGACTGTGGTCATGTTTCTTCGAAGCCATTCCCGGGAAAGAAGTAGTCTGGCCATCACTTTTTCACCCCTTCACGTGATCGTTACTCCCTTCAACCCCCTACTACCTACTACAATGGATACAATTAGCAATAGCCCCAAAAGGAGTTGTACCGCCTCGGGATGCAATAGCGAAAGGACCAATCCGCGATTAACCACAGCAAACGTAAACGCGCCGAGTATCGTTCTTTGGGGCCCACCGCTTCCCCCTATAAGCGGCGTTCCACCCAGGACTATTGCCACGAGCGGCCAAACCATGTTGTTTAGATTTAGCTCTACTGGCGCCGCACCTCCGAGATGTTGGAATAGGATAATCGATCCTATGCCCGTAAATAGCCCGCTTAACGTGAAAGCCAAGATCTTGTACTTATCGACGTTTATTCCGGCTAATCGGGCTCCTTCTTCATTTGACCCAATAGCGTATAGATATGTGCCTATCCTAGTGCGTTTCATAATGAATATCGCGGCGATTATTATGGGGATAGACCATAGAAAGGGCGTGGGAAGGTGGGGTATCAACGGCGCGGTTATAAACTCGTATCCGCGAACAGGTCTGGGGTATCCTCCTGAGAGATTGGCTGTTAATCCCGAGTATATTACTAATAAACTTAAGGTTAATATGAAGGAGGGTATTTTCGCCTTGACTTGTATTACGCCAATGAGGAACCCTGTCGCTAACCCCAATAGTAGGATGACCAGGATTGAGAACATCCCTAGGATCGGCATGAAACGCCACACGAGGATACCCCCCAGCATCCAAATCCCAACATAAGATAAGTCTAGCGAGCCGGTCACCACCACAATTGAGGGGCCGAGGGCAAATAACGTGAGTGTTACAAACTGTCTTAGAATCGTCGAGAAATTTAAGGGTGCTAGAAACCTTTCTAGGTATAAACCTGAGAAGATCACGACGAGAGCAATTAACGCTAGAATGACAGGGTGAGTCTTTAGAGTTTGAATTATGACTGGAGTTATCAGCTTATTTCTACCTAGGATTTTCACGCCGCCGTCACCTTTCCAAACTCTTCAGGGCTAAGAACTTTTTGAATTCTTCCATCCTTCATGATCATCCTCCCAGACCTCCCTGAGGCCCGGTTTTTCCATGGTGTTTTTAGGTATAAGGTTATCCAGCAGACCCGTTTTAACCCCGGGTAAAATGACCCTGGCGGTATGTTCATACCTAGATCCGGAGAATCGTGGCTTAAAACGGGCGATAGACGGTCTGATCTGGGCCTGAGTTTGCTTGTTGGGGGTTCGAGTGGGGATGGAAGGGGCTCTCGTCTTGCGTCCCGACAGGTTCAGATTCTCCCTCCGGCAACCTGTCCCAGCCCCCCTGAGCCTTCGGCGCTCCTGGGAGAGCTTCTGAGTATTGGAATGCTATCCCCGGGGACTGTTCAACGGAAGAGTTTCCTGTGGGCTTGCGTTACACCTTGACTTCCGTGACGAAGACAAAGCGTCTGTAGACCAAGTTCACGTCATGTTCCGATGGCGACTCATCGGTCGGGATACAACTCTACGGGTTCGCCACCTTTTCGGTAAGCCACCCCTTGCCCAACTTTCCCTGACCGACATCCGCTTAGGCCAGATGGTGAGCAGTCGAAGGCCGACCTCTCCCGTGTCGTGATCTGGCGCGTATTACTATGCAGGTCTGTGAATAATTCCCCAGTGCGAGAAAATCCCCAAGCTACGACTACGGTTTTCGGCCTCCGTGACCCCGCTGATAGACAGTGTCACTCGGTCCTTCCAACTTCGACGAGTTTGGCAACGATCTTGGTACACTAAACGCTAGCCACATCGGCGTATGAGCGACAACACGTTGCATGACTCTCCAGCCGCTGATGTCTCCGCGATGACCAGCGCCTATTTTGTCCTTTCGCAAATGCTGGTTGCGGGACCTGGCACGGTTGTTGCATCAAACTAAAAGTGAAGCGACCAGTGACGTGAGCCTTCCTACTATGAAGTGAGGGTGGCGAGGGCGTTGCGCACTCTGTCCGGTGATGGCGAGAGAACCCTTCGTTGCCTATAGGGAGCCAGCTCTTATGTGAGGCGTAGTGAATCGCTATGTCTGGTGCCATTGTCTTGCTATGAGGAGCATATGCTTGACCGTGGCTTCCCGTTCTCGGCTGTCGGTTTGTCGAGTACTCCGTTTCCAGAGAGTTGCAGCGGTTCTCGGTGGTCTTATGGCGTTTGAGGGATATTCCTGGCCATCTTAGAAGCAACGAGGTCTATGATTGTCTCTTGAAGTCGAGATGCGTCGTTTAGTCGCCAAGCATGCTCAGCAGGTGACCGAGCGGGCTGTCGTCTTAGCACGGGCGGTAGGACTATCGGAGGCGGTGACGGCACTGGGGGTTGCGGGCAACCTTCACGACGTGGGGAAGATCGGGATCCCTCCCGAGGTTCTCCGAAAACCTGAGGCTCTCACCTCGGAGGAATGGGAGATGATCCAAGAGCATCCTCGCTTAGGGTACATGATATTGCAGCAAGTTCCTCATACGGAAACAGTGCTTCAGGCTGTGCTGCATCACCATGAACGATGGGACGGCCACGGATACCCCTCAGGCTTGCAGGGTGAGAACATCCCCTTGCTATCCAGGATCATAGCTGTGGCGGACGCTTTCTCAGCTATGACAGCAGACCGACCTTATCGCAAGGCGTTCACCCTCAAGGAAGCCGTGGACAAATTGCGCCGCAACGCTGGAAGGCAGTTCGATCCAGAGCTGGCAGAGAGGTTCATTGACCTCGTTGAGAAAGGAGAGATCAAGTAGCCTGGAATCTGCCCAACATGATCTGGACCGCCGTCTCCCCAGGGTCGCCGAATGGTTCGCGTCTTGAAGGATCACTTGCTCGGTGCCACACAGTCGCAGCAAGAACCGACGCCTTCGAGTGAGGATGCAAGGGGCTTAACGCCAGCCCAGACTCGTGGCGGAGAGAGGCGCGGATAGGAGAGTGGTAGATGAAGAGAGCAATTGCGGTCATTGTCTTCTGCATCTTATTGGTCGCCTGTGGCGATGTGGCCGGTGCGCCCCAGGCATCACCAGACCATCGTATCTATCTCCCGTTGATCTGGAAGCAACAGCCGCCCCCGGCCCTCCTGGATTGGCCCCGGCCCGCCGATGATAACGGACTGGGCATACATTTTCTGGGTAAGCCCCACTATTCCGAGGAGGAGTTAGACTATCAGATAGCGCGCATGGTCTCTATGCGCATGAAATGGGCCTTGGTGATATATGGGGATGAGGTTCAACTGAGGAAGGCAGCGATAAAGTTTCGAGATGCGGGGATTACCGTCGTCTGGCGGAGAATGGCCCGCCCCTTCAACCCCATATTCGACTTAGGTCGCGATGTGCAGATATTGCAAGAGGTGGGGATGCCCCCCTACATGCAACTCTACAACGAACCCAGCCTCCCTGCGGAGTGGGATGATCGAGAGATCGACCAGGAGCGGTTTCTGAACAACCTATTGAAGGCCGCCGCCAGCGTCTACAACGCCGGAGGATATGTGGGGCTCCAGTTCGTGGACGAGAGGTGGCTAGTAGCCGCCCTGAGGGAGATGAAAGCCCGCGGTGGGGAGGCGATCTTCGGCCGCATGTTCTTCGTCCCCCACCCTTACGGCTTGAACCGCTCCCCTGACTACACCGAGGATTGCAACTCTGTTTTAGGGTTTCTCTGCTACGCCTCAGTCTTTGAGCAAGAGATAGGGTTCGTTCCCCCTATGATCGCTGGGGAGGGAGGGTGGAAGTGGAACGCGACCGATGATCCTCGCTTTCCGCCCATAGATGCGGAATTGCACCGTCGTTACCACGTGGAGGTCTATAATTGGTTCAGGAGAGGTACCCTCTCAGACGGGCAAGATCTCCCCGACTATCTATTCGCCTTCTGCCCCTGGCTCCTCTCGGACAAGATGGATGATAGCGCCTGGTACGACAGTTTCGCCGGCGACCATACCCTGACTATCGAAGCGGTAAAGTCTATCCCTCCCTTCCGGCGCAAGTTCAGTTGGGAATGAAGCAAAGCCCCGCTCAGGTGAGCGGGGCTCAATGCGTCAGATGCAACATCCCTGGTTCCGACCCCCGGACTGCCACGTTCTAGGGCAGGCAGGAGAGGCTGGCAACTACCAAGGTGGACTGACGATGCCGCGAGTTGAGAGTAGAGGCTTGGGTTCGTGTCCAGGCAGGCGATGAAGCCTAGCCACTGGTAGCCACAAGAGAAAGCCCCACCTTATGTGGGGCCCTGCCTATCCTAACACCTCTCTGAAGGCTTCCAGGGCCACCTTAATATCTTCCTCACTTATACCATAATGGGTCACCGCTCGCAGACGGTCTCCCCCGATAGCCAATAGTCGCACACCTCGATCCTCGAGATCTATCACCAACTCCCCGGGGGTTATATCTTCCGCCACCAGGGAGAAGATGACGATATTGGTCTGTACCCGCGCCAGGTCTATCTCTATCCCCCTCATCTCCGCCAACCCTTTGGCCAAGATGCGGGCGTTATAGTGATCCTCGGCCAAGCGGTCCACCATCTCTGTTAAGGCCACGATCCCCGCTGCGGCTAAGATACCCACCTGGCGCATCCCTCCTCCCACCATCTTGCGCATCTTCCGGGCCCTCTCAATGAAGGCCTTGCTTCCAGCCAACAAGGAACCCACGGGGGCAGCCAGCCCCTTGGAGAGACAGAACATGACCGAGTCGGCGTGCTTAGTGAGTTCCTTGACCCCCACCCCCAGGCCGATGGCGGCGTTGAAGATGCGAGCGCCGTCCAGGTGCAAAGAAAGGTGGTTACGCCTGGCTATAGCGGCCACCGATTCCATATAGTCAGGGGAGAGAGCAGCCCCGCCACAACGGTTATGGCTATTCTCCAAACAGACCAAACGGGTGGGGGGAAAATGTATGTTTGGCGGTCGGATGGCCGCTTCTATCTCCTGAAGATCTAGAGTGCCATCTTCCTGGTTGGTCAAGGGCCGGAGCTGTATCCCTCCTAGCCCCGCTGCTCCGCCTACTTCGTAGAGGAAGGTATGACATCGGTCTCCCAATATCACCTCGTCGCCCCGCTGGCAATGGGTCAAGAGGGAAACCAGATTCCCCATAGTGCCTGAGGCCACAAAGAGAGCCGCCTCCTTCCCCACCATCTCTGCCCCTAACTCCTCCAAGCGGTTTACGGTGGGGTCCTCTCCGAAGACGTCATCCCCCACCTCGGCACGGTAGATCGCCTCCCGCATGGAAGGAGTGGGCTGGGTCACGGTGTCGCTGCGCAGATCGATGACCCGCATTTTGCCTCCTTTTCACCTAATGAGGGCCTCTTAAGCCCTCCAAAACCCTCTCTAACTCCTCCGGCAATGGAGCCTCAAACTCCAGATATTGGCTGCTCGGCGCTTGGAAGCCCAAGATATGAGAGTGGAGAAACTGCCTCCCTAACTCTAACCGCTTTTTGCGGAAGCCGTAGACCGGGTCGCCCACCACGGGATGGCCTAGGAAAGCCAGATGTACTCGCACCTGATGGGTTCGTCCGGTGCGGGGCATCGCCTCCACCAGAGTGTAGCCATCAAGGTAGTCGCGAACTCGGTACTCGGTCACCGCCTCCCGCCCCCCATGCAAGACCGCCATCCGCTTCCGCCGTCGAAGATCCCGCCCGATGGGGGCCTCTATCACCCCTTGTGCAGGCTTCAGGTGCCCCTCCACCAAGGCCAGATAGACCTTCTTCACCTCTCCTTGCTTGAACTGTTTTTGCAGGTTCTGCCGCGCAGGCTCGTTCTTGGCCACCACCATCAGCCCCGAGGTATCTTTGTCCAACCGATGAACGATGCCTGGGCGAGAGCCTGGGGATTGTGAGAGAGAAGGGTAACGGGCCAAAAGGGCGTTGACCAGAGTGCCCTTCTGATGCCCATAGGAGGGGTGGACCACCATGCCCGCTGGCTTATTCACCACGACCAGGTCCTGGTCCTCATAGATTATGTCGAGGGGCAGTTCCTGAGCCAGAGGCTGAGCCTCCTCAGGGGGTGGCAACTGGACTCGGACGTGCTCTCCAGGAGAGAGGAGACAACTGGCCTTGACCACAGCCCCTTCCACGGTCACCCGGCCCAGACGGATGAGGCGCTGAACCTGGGAGCGGGAGAGAGCCAAGGGAGCGATTAGGTATTTATCTAATCTCTCCCCTCCCTCCACCACTACGAACTCTTTGACCTCCTCCGTACGAGAAAGCGGGGCTCCTTCATTGTGCCCCGCCTCGGCTCCCACCATCTTCCCTTCCCCCAGGGATACTTGACGTACAGGCCTCCTTGCCGCCGCGCCAGAAATAGAGGGCCAAGATAAATACCCCGACCACTATGGCACTATCCGCCAGGTTGAAGATGGGCCAGACTTTGAAATCTATGAAGTCGATGACGTGGCCGTAGTGCAAGCGGTCGACCAAGTTGCCTGTCGCCCCTCCCAACTGCATGCCCAAAGCGATGCGAAGCCAAGGCTGATCTGTGGGAATATGCTTCTCGTAGAGGAGAATGGCTATCACCACGATGATGGCTACAACGGCGAGGAGAGTTCCCTGATCGGGGAGGAGTCCAAAACCGGCCCCGGTGTTGGTCACCAGGGTAAGGCTCACCAGCCGCTTCAGGGAGGTAATGGGGTTCCAAGGCTCTCCCCAAGTGAGGTTCCGCAGGACGAGATATTTGCTCCCCTGATCCACCAAGAAAATTAGAAGAGCCACCCCTAAGAGAAGGGCCCACCTATAGCCTCTCCCAAAGGGATCCCGTGGGACAGCCAACCTCCCTTCGCTCACCGCCTCCTCTCGCGACGTTGCATGCAGTCTATGCAAAGGCTGGCAGAGGGTATAGCCTTCAATCGCGCGGGGTCTATCTCCTTATCGCAATCCAGGCAGTAGCCATAGGTTCCTCGCTCGAACCGCTCTAGAGCCTCTTTCACCTGTTCCAACTGGCGCTCTAAGGTCTGACGAAGCGCCAGGTTCTTAGCCTGCTCGAAGACGTCTGTAGCATCGTCGGCCATATGGTTGCCGTAGCCAGGATGTTCCTGCCCACCGATGATCAACTGGGAGATCTCTCCCTTGAGACGCTCCCTCTGCTCCTCTAATCTCTTCTTCAATAACTCTCGTGTCACCGCCATCCTGGCCCTCCTTCCGCTCCCTTGCGGAGGCGTTCTGACAACTTAAAAGGCCTCCCCCCAACTCTTTATTATATTCTACTCCATAAAACGAAAAGTAGCAAGTTCTGGCGATCATTGTAGCCTCTATCGAAACTCCATGTCGAGTAGGCACAGGTAACCTTCGCTCTTGGCGTTGTATGGCTATTGACTTCTCCCTGCATAGATAGTAAAATGGAATACAAGATCACAAAACTGCCCACATCGTATCATCGTTGCTGTAGCACGTTGTGGGAGGCGACACATGAGAGACTGAGGCCGAACATCTTGCATGGCGGGGCAGGGAGATGGTCGGCTTTGTCTTTGGGGCGTTATGAACCGGAACTGTGAGTACCCTTCCTGGGTCAAGAGGCCGAGAGATCGGTGGAGGTGGAAAGATGAAAAGTGTTTTGAAGGTGTCTCTTATCACGGTGTTGGCAGGGGTTGCGCTGGGTATCGCCTTGTGGAGCCTGGGGTTCTCCGTTTCTTTCCGGCCTACCGTCAAGGCTCAAAGCCTATCACCTATCTACCTGCCCTTGGTGATGAAGAACTATGAAGGGCCTACGGAAGTGCGGATGGAGAGCCATAGATCGTTCTGCTCCAGCCTAACGGTAGTGGGAGAGTTGAAGAACTATGCTACCACCTATTACACGTCTGGGCCAATCACCGTCAACCTCCACGATACCGAGGGAGTGGTGATAAGCGAGTGTAACACCTCTCCTTTTGCTTACTCCTTGGCCCCTGGTGACGTCACCGCTTTTTCTTGTCTCTTTTCCTGTCTCCCCATAAGGGAGTGGTCATACTACACAGTGGACTTCTCTCCCTACGAAGCCTATGCTCAACCCCTCAACCTAGTGGTCAGCGGGGTTACCCTACAGGATAATGGTCGTAGGATTCTAGTCCAGGGTACGGTTACCAACCAGGATACCAAGACAGCTAACTATCCCTTGGTCTGGGTAACCCTCTACGATGCGGCTGGAGATGTGGTCAATGTGGGTGAGGATTATCTCCCCGTGTATGAACTCTACCCTGGGGAGCATTCTGTCTTCTCCATCGAGGTCTGTGGCCCCGTCGCTGGCTACACCAACTATATAGTGAGGGCCTACGCTGATTACTGGGGAGCAACCTATCAAACGGAGCCCTATCGAGAGGCTTGGCAGGAGTGGAGAATGAGCCGGGGCGAATAGGAAGTTGTCTATCCCAGCGGTGAGCCTCGTCGGTGCAGCGGCTCAGGGAGTGGTGGGGAAGGATGAGGGAGTGTCGCATCGACCTGGACCTGAATATCCCCCAGATTGGCTTGAGTTATCGAACCGAATTAAGGCCAGGGATGGGTGGAAATGCGTAGAGTGCGGAAGTAGGGATAGGCTTCGTGTTCACCATATAATCCCCATCTCAAAAGGTGGCACACACCATCCGAGCAACTTGGTAACGCTTTGCTGGAGATGTCACGCAAAGAAGCATCCTCGCTTGGCCGAGAAGATAGGTGTGCCCATAGGTGGCGGCAACTTGTTGGGCACTGTAGCGCTCATTGGGGGTATCATTCTATGCCTGATAATATGGAACTGGCTATACGGATGCTTCCAAGGGCCAATGCATTTCTGCAAAGATGTCCGCATAGCACAATTCACAAAGGAAGATTTCCTGAACCCTGACTACTCCCTAGATGACCGCGCACGCGAGGTTCTTTCCTACTGGCGCTATATGATTGTCGAGACTGACGGGGAAAAGGGCTATCTGAGGTGTTCAGGTGGCCGAGTTTGCTACTTCTCCAAGGGTAACGAATACCCAGAAGGCTGCAGAACGGTATGCTATAACTGGCGTAATGTTTGCCATCCCTGGCAGCCATGTTATGACTTCTACTAGTTTGGAGTGACTTGTTTCTCACCTTTCGGCCCACGTTCGCACAGTCATACTATAAGAGCGGGGCCAAGAGGGCTGCTTTCGCAGGCCTCCTTTTTATCTCCGAACTTGAATGTGGCTTGTAAGAGATGCGGCTTTTCCGCACCCCCAGTCGCCGTGACGGAGACGCCTTTGACCATTTACCCTCGGGTTAGTATAATTCTCGACGAAGAAGGCCAGGGAAGAGCATGGTGAAGACTATAGTAGTGTTGCCCACCTATAACGAGGCGGAGAACCTGCCCCAGATGGTGAGGGAGATCTTCTCCCTGGGCATCGTGGGGCTAGAGATCATCGTCGTGGACGATAACTCCCCCGATGGGACGGGGCAGGTAGCGGAGGAACTGGCCTCCCGCCACCCGGATAGGCTGTGGGTCATCCATCGACAGGGAAAACTGGGGCTGGGTTCTGCCTGTCTCCGCGGCTTTGAAGAGGCTTTAGCCCGGGGTGCCGACTATATCGTAGAGATGGATACCGACCTCTCCCACCCTCCCTCCTACCTTCCCCTCTTCTTGGAGAAGATGAATAGTTGCCATCTGGTGATCGGCTCCCGGTATGTAGAAGGAGGAAGGCTGGACGAGCGGTGGAGTATCTGGCGGCGGCTCCTCAGTCGAGGAGGTAACCTCTATGCCCGCTTGGTCACCGGCCTGTCGGTGCGAGATACCACTTCCGGCTTCAGATGTTACCAGCGAGAGGTGCTTGAAAATCTGCCCCCCATCGGCTCCGAGGGCTACGCCTTTCAGATCGAGATGGCCTATCTCTGCCAAAAAAGGGGGTACTGCCTCTGCGAACTCCCCATCTACTTCGAAGAGCGAGCCCTCGGCCGCTCTAAGATGAGCCTGGCCATCATCTTGGAGGCCTTCTGGCGGGTCTGGCAGATGAGATGGCGACATAGAGGAGTCCGCTTCCCTTGAGAAGAGGATGGATCTACGAGTTACTGATAGCCTTGGGGCTCCTTATCTTGCCCCTTCTTTTCTTCTGGCCGGTCGTCTTCGGCGGAAAGACCCTTATCCCCTTCGATAACCTATACGCCTTTGAGCCTTGGAAATCGTACGCTACCCAACTGGGCGTTGGTGTCCCTCACAATCTGCTCCTATCTGACCTCCTCTTAGAGAACTACGCCTGGAAAGAGTTCATACTGGAGGCCCTCCGTTCGAGACAGTTCCCCTTTTGGAACCCCTACCTCTTCGCCGGGGTCCCCTTCTTGGCCGCGGGCCAACATTCGGCGCTCTACCCTCTAAGCATCATCTACTACATCTTCCCCTTAGCCCAGGCTTATGGCTGTTTCACCGTTCTTCACCTCTTCCTGGCTGGGCTCTTCATCTATATCTACGGGCGGGTATTAGGCCTGAATCGATGGAGCGGCCTCTTAGCGGGGGTAACCTACGCCTGCAGCCTCTTCATGGTGGTGAGCGTGGTCTGGCCCCAAACCATCGCTGCCGTCACCTGGTTGCCACTAATCTTAGCCTTGGTGGAACTGGCCTTCCGGGCTCAAGAGAGCGAGCCGCCCAAACCTCCGCTTCCTTACTTGTTAGGAGGGGCGTTAGTCCTTGGCGTCAACTTCTTGGCGGGCCATGCCGAGTTCTCCTATCTGGTGCTCTTAGTCACCGGCTTTTACACCCTCTGCCGCCTGGCGAGCCTTTGGTGGAGAGTCAGAGATCTGAGGCGCACCCTCTATCTTGGCTTGGGAGTCTTGGCCATGGTCATCCTGGGCCTGGGCTTGGGAGGGATACAACTCCTCCCTCTTTACGAACTGGTCACTCGCAGTTTCCGCCAAGATTCGGCTGGCTATCAAGAGATCATCGGCTGGGCTTATCCCAAGCGCCAGATCATAACCTTCATGGTCCCCAACTTCTTCGGCAACCCCGCCCATCACGCTTACTTTGATCTCCTAAGCCGGAAGATCGTCCCCGTAATCCAGGACTTTGCTGGGAAGCCCATTGACACTATCTTCTGGGGGATCAAGAACTATGTGGAGGCTGGAAGTTACGTGGGGGTACTCCCTCTCCTTCTGGCCGTGGTAGCCTTCTTCGGACGGCGGAGCCGTTATCTCTGGATTTTCGCCTCCCTCGCTCTCCTCTCCCTCCTTTTCGCCTTCGGCACACCTCTCTACGCTTTACTTTTTTACATCTTGCCTGGTTATGGGCAACTCCACACCCCCTTCCGCTGGGTCTTCCCCTACACCCTTAGCCTAGCCATCTTAGCCGGCCTAGGAGCCGACCGCCTGGCTAAGGAGGGCAACAAAAGCCCTCGCCTCATCGGCTGGCTGGCCCTATCACTGGGCGGCATAGGGCTGCTCTTGACCGCCCTCATATTTTCCCGGCCAGACACTTTCATCCCCCTGGCAGACCGTCTCCTTGCGGTTTCCCAGAAGGCTCAAGGTACTTTCGCCAGCGGGGGTATCCTCCTCTCCTACGAGTGGCCAAATCTGGCCCATCTAGCCCTCTTCTTGGCGGGGGGCGGCTTAACGATCATACTAGCCTACCTCACGCTCAGTCGAAGGGCCTGTCCTGCCTGCCCTGGCACGTGGCAGGCCAGGGAGCGAAGTCGAAGGGCCTGGCAACCTCTAGCCCTCTTCATTCTGGTTTGCGACCTCTTCATCATAGGCAGAGGGTTCAA
>CAZERB010000015.1:12208-17377 GCA_964514645.1 uncultured Anaerolineales bacterium | reverse complement strand
TAGGCGATGATATCCTTCACCTCCCGCCGCTCGTAGAACCTGGTGGCTCCCACCAGGCGGTAGGGCACGCCAGCCCGCACGAAGGTGTCCTCTAAGGCCCGAGATTGGGCGTTGGTACGATACATCACCGCGCAGTCGCCGAGATCACATACCCCCCGTGCCTCCAGGCGTTGTATCTCGCTAAGGACGTATTGGGCCTCCTCTTCCTCGTCGTAGGCCTCGATGATGGTGAGAGGGAGGCCACACTCTTTCTCTGTCCAGAGCCTCTTCTCCACCCGGGCTTCATTTTTGGAGATGACTGCGTGGGCTGCGTCCAAGATGTTCTGGGTGGAGCGGTAGTTCTGCTCCAGGAGGATGATCTTTGCCTCTGGGTAGTCCTTCCGAAAACGGTGGACGTTGCGGAAATCAGCCCCGCGCCAGGTGTAGATGCTCTGGTCCTCATCCCCTACTACAAAGAGGTTCCGGTGCTCTAAGGTCAATAGTTTCACCAGTTCATATTGAGCCATATTCGTATCTTGGAATTCGTCCACTAGGACATGCTGGTAGCGCCTTCGGTACCCATCCAGAAGATCTTTCTCATCTCGGAAAAGATCGACGGTCTTGTCGAGAAGGTCATCAAAATCTAGGGCGTTGTTTGTGGCCAAGAGTTCCTGATAACGCTGGTAGACTCTCCCTGCTATCTCATGCCAGTAGGTGGGGGAGGGGAAAGCGGAAGGGGGGATCAGTTCGGACTTGGCGTGGGAGATGGCGGCCAGGAGTGCTCTGGGGCGATAGGCCTTCTTATCGAGCCCTAGTTCATCTATCACTTCGGCTACTAGATTAGCCTGGTCGTTCTCGTCATAGATGACAAAATTCCTCTCTATCCCTGCCCGTTCGCTCTCCCGGCGGAGGATCTGGGCACAGGTGGCGTGAAAAGTGCCTATCGTTATCTCCCGAAGCGCATGGCCCAGGAGTTGGAAGAGACGCTCCTTCATCTCTCGGGCCGCCTTATTGGTGAAGGTAACGGCCAAGAGGTGGTAGGGTTTTACGCCTCGCTCCTTGACCAGATAAGCCACCCGATGGGTAAGCACCCGGGTCTTGCCGCTGCCCGGCCCAGCCACCACTAAGATGGGCCCCTCAGGAGCCTCCACAGACTGGCGTTGAGCGGGGTTAAGGTCCTGCAAGATATTCATATTTTCATTCTATCACCTTTCGTCATCTACCGCCAAAGTTAGGGACGAGGTTGACAAAGGCCATAAGTCGTTCCTATAATTACCCAAACTCTATGAATTTGATCGGTTAAATTAAGGGGGTAGACTCGATGCTCGGCAGGCTAGGAGAACAAGTGGTACAGGGATATACGGAATATGCCTTGCTCCTGGCAGCGATAGCCCTGGCTTTATTACTCATGCCCCTCTATTTCGGCGGCGCGCTTAGTGATGTCTACCAGGGGATCATAAACCACCTGCCACGTTGAAATCGAGGGCTATCTCCGGGTTCTAAAGGGGTTCCTGCCACGCCGTGGTGGGGCTTATTCTTCAAAGGCGAAGGAGGCGGAAATGGAACTCGACCAACTGATTGAAGTGGCGCGCGGCGAAGAGAAGGCCGACCTGCTTCTCAGGAACGCCCGACTGGTGAACGTCCTCTCTGGGGAGATCCATGAGGCTGATGTGGCCCTCCTCGGCAATTCGATCGTGGGCCTGGGGGCTTACGAGGCCCGGGAGGTAATAGACCTGGAGGGCGATTACCTCTCTCCTGGCCTCATCGACGGCCATCTACATATCGAGAGCGCCATGATCCGCGTCCCCGAGTTCGCCAGGGCGGTGGTGCCCCATGGGACTACCACCGTGGTCATCGACCCCCATGAGATCGCCAACGTCATGGGCCTCGACGGCATAAGATATATGCTGGAATCGAGCAAGTATAACCCTCTAAGCGTTTATGTGATGGTGCCCTCCTGTGTTCCCTCTACGGATATGGAGACAGCGGGCTCTCACCTTACAGCCTATGATATAGCGCCTCTCTTGAGCGATGAATGGGTTTTAGGGGTGGCGGAGATGATGAACTACCCGGGCGTGTTAGAGAGGGATCCCGATGTCTTGGAGAAGATAAAGATCGCTCGGCATAGTCGTATAGACGGACACGCTCCGCGCCTCACCGGTCGGGATCTGAACGCCTATGTGGCGGCTGGTATCTCTTCCGATCACGAATGCACCACCCTGGAGGAGGCGCGGGAGAAGTTACGCCTGGGGATGTATATCATGATCCGGGAGGGGAGTGAGGCCCAGAATTTGGAGGCCCTGCTCCCCTTAGTGACACCCAAAAACGCTAGACAATTTATGTTTGTGAGCGATGACCTCCTTCCCGCGGACCTTTTGGACAATGGGCATATCGATCATATAATCCGTAAGGCGGTCGCTTTGGGGCTTGACCCCCTTCTTGCCATCCAGCTAGCCACCATAAACACTGCCCGGTACTTCGGTTTGAACGATCGGGGAGCCGTCTCCCCTGGCTACAGGGCTGATCTGGTGGTCTTCGACAACTTCCAAGATCTCAACATCAAAAAGGTCTTCCGAGGCGGTCAACTGGTTGCCCAAGATGGAAAACTCATGCCCGGGCTCTTTATGCCACGGGAGGTGCCCTTGCGGAGTTCCATCAATGTGGCCAGGATCTACCTAGAGGATTTCCAGATAAAGGCGGAGGGCAAGCGGGCTAAGGTAATCGGACTTACGCCCCAGCAAGTGGTGACCCAGAGATTGGTGGAAGAGGTGAAGATAGAGGATGGCCTGGCGGTGGCTGATGTGGGGCGAGACATCCTCAAGTTAGCGGTCATCGAAAGGCATCAAGCCTCAGGGAACATAGGGTTGGGCTTTGTCAAGGGGTTTGGCCTCAAGCGAGGGGCCCTGGCCTCCTCCGTGGCTCACGACTCCCATAATATCATAGTGGTAGGGACCAACGATGGCGATATGCTCAAGGCAGCGGTGGAGATCGTGAAGATGCGTGGGGGGTTGGTCATAGCGGCTGACGGTGAGGTAATAGCCGCCCTCTCCTTGCCCATCGCTGGGCTTATGTCTGACAAGTCGATCGAGGAGACGAGGGCCGAACTGGACGAATTAGAGGCTGTGGCCCAGGGCCTAGGCTGTCAGGTGGATAACCCTTTCATGGCCATGTCGTTCTTGTCCCTTCCCGTCATCCCAGAACTCAAATTGACCGACAAGGGGCTGGTGGATGTGACCCAGTTCAAGATCGTGCCCCTTTTCGAAGAGCCATAGTATCCTTCGGGGGTAAGGGGTGCACCATGGGCAAAAGGTTAACCGCAGCATTGGTGCTCAGCACCTTAGTGCTTGCTACCTTGGCTTGCGACCTGGGAGGCATAGCCGGCCCTACTCTACATCCAACCTATACTCCATACCCCACATACACCCCTATCCCTACGCCAACCCCGACCTTCACGTCCACACCCACGCCAACGCCAACTCCGACCCCGGCGCCGACCAAAATCCTGGAGGGCCTCGCTATCATCGAACCTCAAAATGCAGCGAGCCTCCGCCAATTGGCGGTAGTCGATAAATGGGGCGAATTGGTCTTTTCGCCAGATTCGACATCATTTGCCCTGGGCACTCAAGAAGGCATATACCTCTATCAAGTGGCCCCACTAGAAGAGATCGGTTTTCTCCAAACCATCGATGGATGGTATGGTTCTCCTTTCGGCTTTTCGCCAGATGGTCAACTGCTGGCCTGGAAGCCCCAAAATGGCGTGGTGAAGGTGTGGGACGTGTCCAGCCGAACTGAACGGAACGAACTGAGTGGGTTTACAGACGGATGCTGTGGCAAAATCGCCTTCTCGCCCGATGGGCAACTCTTGGCGATTTTGGATGGATACGTCGCCAGGCTGTGGGATGTTACCCGCGGGCGGGAAGTTTATCTCCGGGATGAGGCCCAAGATTTCTTCTTCTCCCCCGATGGCAAAATGTTGGCAATCGTATCCTCAAGAGAAATCGAAGTCACCCTGTGGGAAATAGCGAGTGAACGGGAGGTGCGCACCCTGAGCGGTTTCTCGACGGCGGCTCCGTATTACGGGGTGCTATTTTCACCTGACTGGCGGACCATGGCTTGGATATCAAGGGGATGTCTTCAGCTTATGGATATGGCCAGTGGTCAGATAGGGCCAGACCTCCAACTCATGACCGCGTCCTTTTCGCCTGACGGGCGCATCCTGGCAGCCGCAGATCAGGGGTGGTATGGTGATACTTACCAAGGAGAGGTGAGGCTATTCGACGTAGAGAGTGGGGATCTAGTGGCCATTCTGAACCATGAGGATTTTATTCCAGATATGACCTTCTCCCCCGACAGCCGCATATTGGCCGCAGCAGACAATAACACAGTAACATTGTGGGATGTGGCAAACGGCCAGAAACTCACTCATCTCACCGGGCACACCGCCACTGTTTGGAGCGTGACTTTCTCCCCCAATGGGCGTCTCTTGGCTTCGGTTGGAGAAGATGGTAGCGTAAGGTTGTGGGGTATCCCCAAGTAAGACGCGAATCTCGTGGTTCGGATGCAAGTTCCGCGGGCTTCGCTACGCGTCAAAAAACGGTCTTTCCTACCGCCCAGGGCGCGCTCACCTTACCCTGCTCAAGATCGTCCCTCTATTTGAGGGTTAGCCAAGGGTTATCTATATTTCAAATTATACTTACTGGGCAGTCATAGCCCGTGAACTCTATGCAGGCCTCCACGGGGGTGGCGGGTGGGTTTACGCCTACCCTCTTCAGGGCTCTATATAGGTGGCACAATGGCAGCCCCATGACGTTGGCGTAACACCCTTTCACTCTAGCCACCGGTTGAAATTCTTTGTCTTGTATGGCATAGCCCCCTGCCTTGTCGAAAGGCTCCCCTCGCCCTATATAGCGCGCTATCTCCTCCTCAGAATAGGCCCTCATCCATACCTGGGTCTCGGCTACTTCTTCTCTTTTCTCTCCTGTGGCGCCATCGAGAACTATCACGCCGCTCGTAACCCGATGCTTTTTCCCCCTCAGCGCCTCTAAGATGGCGACCGCCTCGGCCCTATCCTTGGGCTTTCCCAGGATCTTCTCTCCTAGTATGACCAGGGTGTCAGCGGCCACGATGATAGCCTCCGGATGGCTCCTAGCCGCCTCTTGAGCCTTGGCGGAGGCCAGGCGCAAGGCGGTG
>CAZERB010000015.1:0-12108 GCA_964514645.1 uncultured Anaerolineales bacterium | reverse complement strand
TCAGATATACCCTCTTCTGGTCCCATGTGGGGATAGTGACCTCCCAGGGGGTGATAGACGCTATTCGAGACCCCCGGGGCGAGTATGTCGAATCCCAGAGATGGGGGACGGTGCAATGTGCCCCCTTCAAGGTCTACGCCGCCAACCATGACATCTTAGCCCTTCGGGTGAAGTGCAGCCTGGAGGTGAGGCAGGCCGCCGTCGAGTATGCTCAAAGGAAGATCGGGCTCCCCTATTCGCCAAACATTTGCAAGATCCTTTTTAACCATCGGGATACCGATCACTATTCTTGTGGCTCTTTAGCCTGGCAAGCCTATATGGAACAAGGGATCGACTTGGCCCCTTTACCTTTCGAGATCCTTGTCCTACCGTCCATGCTGCTTAGGAGTCGCCATATCGAGAACGTGGCTTATGGGACGATGTATGAACCGATTATGCGAGGTTGGCGCCACTTTGGCCGCCTCTTGGAGCGGCTGTGGTTCAGATACCTATCGAGGGCCAAGATTATCGTATAGATAGGAGGCTTATATGCCGGTCATAGATTTTCACCTCCATCCCCTAAAGTACGAGGCCTATCAGCCCGGGGCCAAGGCTTATCTAGAGTCAGTCATCGGCGAGGATATGGAGGGGTATATCGCACAGATGGCCACCCCGGAGGCGGTAGTGGATATGCTGGATGAGAGCGGGGTGGATTACGCCGTAGTCCTGGCGGAACTAAGCCCCATCACCACGGGTATGATGAGCAATGATGGGGTAGCGGAGTTCTGCCAGGGATCAGAACGGCTCATCCCCTTCGCCAACATCAACCCCTATCTGGTGGCCAGCCCGGCGGAGGAACTGGAACGATGTGTGAAGGGGCTTGGCTCCCGAGGGTTGAAACTCTACCCCACCTATCAATATTTCTACCCTAACGAGAGCGCCCTCTACCCTCTCTATGCCAAGGCTGAGGAATTGGGGATACCGGTGATGATCCACACCGGCTCCTCTGCCTTCCGAGGATCGCGGCTAAAATACGGCGACCCCCTCTTCATAGACGACCTGGCCGTCGATTTCCCTAACTTGGTGCTCATCGAGGTGCACAGCGGCCGAGGCTTCTGGTACGACCGGGCTTTCTTCTTAGCCCGGCTCCATGAAAACGTCTATATGGAGATAGCCGGACTGCCACCTCAGAAACTCTTAACTTACTTCCCTGATTTGGAGAGGAACTCCGCAAAAGTACTCTTCGGCTCTGATTGGCCGGGGGTGAAAAGCATCAAAGCCAATATCGAGGCCCTGAGAGCCTTGCCCATAGGCGAGGAGGCGAAGAGAAAGATATTGGGGGGAAACGCGGCCCGGATTCTGGGAGTTGAGTAGGCCTCTACTCCTCGATTTGGATCGTGGCCAAGATGACCCTATTCCTCTCTAGTCGATCCCCCTTTTCATCGAGGGCAGGAAGGCGCGCCCCCGTTTCGGCTTGGTACATCCCTACCTCTAGGAGGTAAGAGCCAGAAGGAGCATCGGGGGAGATGGGGATCTCGTATTCATCCCGTACCACCTCCCCTTCCATCCAGCCGGTGGTGGGGTATTTGCCCCCTTGGGGCGGGTTATCCTTCTGACCCCAGATTTGCCCTCCCTCATCGAGAAGGTGAGTGAAGACGGTATAACTGGTGCTCATCTCCCTCTGGGCTTGCCAGTAAAGCACTAGGTGCAACTCTCCTCCTCTTTTAGCCTCGCTCTCCAGGTCATATCCCAGAAGGGTCACCTCTTCTCCCAGGTTGACCGTTAAGGGGTAGGCTGGCGAGGGGAGGGCGAACTCTCTAGGCCGCTCCAAGACCCGAACTGAACCAAGGGCGATGCTCTCCCCCGAATCTCCCACTAGAGGGAGGTACTCCCCCGTTCCCATATCGAAAACCCGAACCGAGAGGCGATATCCCCCTGGGGGGGTTTCGGGAGGGATGGGGTAGTCGAAACGGTCGCGAACGACCTCCCCCGCCTTCCAACGGCTGGTAGGGTAATCCCCATCTAAAGGTTGGCGATGGATCTCCCCGAACCTATTTCCTTCCTCATCGGAGAGAAAGACGGAGAGGGCGTAATCTCCCTCTGGTTGGCCATGCAATTGCCACCAGAGGGAAACGTGTATCCTCTCCCCGGGGCCTGCTCGGCGACGGCTGATCGCCCATCCCAAGAAGGTTAATTTATCATCCAAGTTCTCCCGACGTGGCTGAGGTATCTCCAAGGCCTCTAAAGGAACGGAGGTTGCCTTGGCGACGACGATGGGTTCTGAGGAAAGAGCGTCTAGGTAGGGTTCTTCCGCCATCTTAACCTTCTTTCCCGTAGCCCGGTCATAGAGGCCCACCTGGAGGCGATACTCCCGGGGCGGCGTGTCGGGGGGGATGGGGAGGGTGAACCACTCTGCCACCAGGTCGCCCTCCTGCCAACTGGAAGGGGGGTAGCCTAAGGAGTCGGCTTGGGCCCAAAGATAACCTCGTAGATCCACCAGATGGAGGAAGAAAGAGTAATCGATATCCCCCCTCGCCCTGCCAAGGACGCGCCAATAGAAGACGACCTCTAAGGGCTCCCCGGCCTGAGGTGGGGAGGCGAGATCATACCCCAGGATCTCGATCTTGTTATCGAGATTGGCCGAAAGAGGATAGCGGGGTTTGATCTTTTGAAGGCCAGCCATATCTCCTGAATCTAAGCGGTATGCCTGGAAGGCTGGCTCGCCCTGGGGGTCGAGGACACTATCCGCTACTGGCAGACCAGAGAAATAGTCACCCTTCCATTCCTCTCGCAATGGGCCCGTGGCCGGGAAGATATAGATCGCCTCCTCGCTGGCAGGGAAGACGAGCGACCTCCCTCCGTTGAACCATCTGATAAAGAGGGGCTTCCCCAACATATAGTTTAGGACCTGTTGGTCTAAATCGGCGGCGAACTCCGCAGAGATGCAGATGGTACCCCCCTCCAACTGGCTCAAGTAGTGGGCTACCTCTGTCAGATCGGCTCGATAGATCTTCCGCACCTCGGGGTTTTGGGCCCAGAGGAGAAAGTAATCGCGGTAGGTGAAAAGGGTTGTGGCCAAGAAGAGGGCCGCTATAGCCCCCATAGCCACCCTTTTAGCGCTCTCCCCCTTCCTTTGAGTGAGCCATCTCCAAGCCGCTACGATGGCTATCGAAGGGAGAATAT
The DNA here is from genome assembly GCA_964514645.1 of uncultured Anaerolineales bacterium. GTDB lineage: Bacteria > Chloroflexota > Anaerolineae > UBA7937 > UBA7937 > UBA7937. Next base: position 8,946 of record CAZERB010000015.1, on the reverse strand, counting down.
ATATCGCTCCCAGGGCGCCGATGGCCCTCAGGGTAGAGGGGCTGTTCCGAGTTATGGCGCTGGTTATGAGGTTTAGGGGCAGCCAGAGGAGGAGAAAAGCGTACTCTGGTTTCTTGAACCTGGTTATAGAGATAAGGAGACCTCCATAGAAGAGGAGGGAAGTTAGGGGATCGAAGAGCGGTCGCCCCGCCAGGTTATATCTCCACTCTGGATCGCCACGCAGGCTGAACATCCCTGAGACATTCAAGGTATCTTTGAGTACCGGTCGGGGGTCGCCTCGGAAGAGGAGGCGGAGGTGGTCGCCGAGATCGCGCACCCTGGTCGTGGAGATGAGGGGGTTTCTCTGTAAGTGATAGCCCATGGGGAGAAAGACCACCAAGGCCACGATGAAGAGGAGGACGATACCCTTAAGGTTGCGGCGGAGAAGAGCCCTATGCCAGATAAGAAGGTAGAGCACGAAGAAGAGAAGAGTGGCGGCCACCAGGGGAGCCGAGGTGTAGGTATATTGAGTCAGGCCCAAGAAGAGGCCCGAGGCCAGGAACCAAGGGGTACCTCTCCTTAACCCCTGCCAAAAGAGGTAGAAGCAAGCGACTTCCAGGAGAAGAAGGGTAATGGGGCGCAGCCCCACGCGGCTATCGAAGATATGCCAGAAGGAGATTGCTACCCCGGCGGCAGTGAGGAGAGCCACCTCTGGGCCGAAGAGTCCCCTAGCCAAGCGGTAGAGTATGGCCATACTCAGGACCCCGGAAAGGACGGCCACTAGGCGGAGGGCGAAATAGTTCTCCCCCAGAAGGGCGATAGAAAGAGCGGTTAGATAAGGGTAGAGAGCCTCCTCCCCCCCGTTGGCATCGAAAAAGGCGGGGAACTCTCCATTAAGGATATAGGTGGCGAAGTTGGCAGTGAATACCTCATCGTGCTGAAGGCCAGGGGGAGCGGCCTGGAAACGGTAAGTCCGAAAGAAGGTAGCCAAAAGAAGGATGAGGGTGATTAGGGTTATCTGCCAAAGGGCTTGTCGATTCACCGAGGGCTGAACACCGCTCTTTTCCAACTGCTCTCTCCTATCATCGGGAACCCATGAACGATTATAACAAAGTTCGTGGCTAGGGGGTAGATATGACCAAGCAGGCTGCGAATATAGTTCTACTCCTCGACCCATATCCGTCCTAGGAGGATCCGGTCACCCTCACCCCCAGGGCTAAGGACAGGCAGCCGTTCTAAGGTAGAGAGGAGATAGATGCCTACCTCGATCTCGTACTCTCCAGCGGGAGCCTCCGGAGGGATGGGGATATGATAAAAGTCCACCACTATCTCGCCCTTCTCCCAACGAGTAGTGGGATACGAGCCCCTCAGGGGAAGGCTGTCATCCTGTGCCCAGAGGGGACCGCCAGTGGCTTCATTGTAAGGGCCCAAAAGGTGGGTGAAGACGGTATAACTCTCCTTCATCTCCCCTAGAGCCTGCCAGTATAGGGTTAGGTCTAAGAGATCCCCGCGGTGAGGGGAGTCGGTAGAGAGATCGAACCCCAGGAACCGAACCTTCTCCAGGTTGATTGAAAAGGGATGTTGGGGGTTCACGACCGGGCCACCTCTGGGAACCCGATAAGCCACAAAGTAGCTCTTACCGTTTCTGTCTCGGCTTTCGAAAGCCACATCTCCTTGGGGGAAATATCTTCGCAGGAGGGGGAGGGAGGCTTCATCCTCGTGGGTGATTACGAGGTAGGTAGTCGCTCTCTCATCGCCGGGCAGAACCATCCCCTCTCTTCCATCTAGGCTCTTGGTGTTTATATCACCCAGGAGGAAAAGGAGGGTGGGGTGGTCGCTCTCCACTGGAGAGAGATAGAGCCGTTCTTGGGAGGGCAACCTTTTTATGTAGTGAGCCATATCCACCAGCCCAACATCGAAGGCGTAGAAAAGGTCGTTGCTGGGCCCCCAGATGAGGAAGTAGTCGCGAAAGGCGATGAGGCTACTAAAGAGGAGCCCCCCGGCAATGAATGAGACGGAGAGCCATTGTACGGTTTGGCCGGCCCTGGAACCCCATCTCCTTGCCAGGCGTTCTAGGAGTCCAATCAGCCTTGTCAGCCCCAGAGCCACCAGGAGAGCCAACACCGGTGTCGCCCCGATGGCTCGCCTGAAGTGGGGCGCGTATTCGCTCAAGGTGGTGGGCAGAAGCATCACGCCCAGCCAGAGGAGGAGAAAGGCGTACTGGGGCTTTTTCCCCCGCACTATGCTGACCCCACAGCCCACTATGAAGGCCAGGGAGAGGAAAGGGTCTAGAGCCGGCCGGCCAGGGAGGTTGTTGCGCGGATCCTCATCGCCCCGCAGGCTAAAGAGAGCCAGGGATTTGCCCAGGTTGCCCACAAAGGTGGCCCAGGGCCTCTCGCTCCCTAGCCCCTGACCGAAGATGCCCAAGTCGGATTCGCGTTGCATGAAGATATGCGTATGGGAGAGGAAGTAGTAGCCCAGGGGGGCGAAGACGAGGAAAGCGACCAGGAAGAGGGAAACGAGGCCCGGGATACATCTCTTGAATTCGCCCCTCTTGGCTATCGCTAGGTAGGCGACGGTGAGGAGGAAAAGGAAGGGAAGGAGTCTGGCTGCGCGGTAGGTGTAGAGGCTGCCGCCCAGAAAGATGCCCGAGAGGGCGAAGGAGGAAAGGCGGCCGGTGCGGAACCCCCGCCACAGGAAATAGGAAGAGAGCACAGCGAAAAGAGGGAGAAGGATGGGCTCGATCCCCACACGGCTGAAATGGATATGCCAGTAGAGGATGGCCAAAGAGAAGGCGCTCAAAAGGGGGAGAGAGGCCGGGGAGCCCTCTTCCGACCTGAAGAGTTCCCCAGCCAGAAGGTAGAGGGCCGGGACGGTGATGATGCCCACCAGGGCCGAGACGAGCCGGATATTGAATATAGTTTCCCCTAGCAGGGCGAAGGCTCCGGCTACCAAGTAAATAGATAGAGGTTCCTCTCCAAAGTTGCCCTCGAAGAAGATGGGGAAGCCTTCACCTCGAAGGAGACGCTTGGCCTCTAGGCCGTCGAAAGCCTCATCGTAGTGTAACCCCGGAGGGGTTTGATACAGGTCATACAGCCGGAAGAAGGTGGCTGTTAAGATGGCCAAGGTCAAAAGCGCGATCCTCAAGCGCGTGTGGGTTTGTGAGACCATACGCTTTGCCAGCCTCTTAGCGCACCAGTCGGATGGGCGTCTCCTCCAAAAGGAGCCTATCTCCTATATGTTTCCCCTCTTGGTCATAGATGGGTAGCCTCACTGAGGTCGAAGCATCGTACATACCGATCTCGATAAGGTAATCCCCTAGAGGCGCATCCTCTTTAATGGGCATCTCATATTCATCTTTGATATACTCCCCTTCGATCCAACTGGTGGTGGGGAGGGTCCAGTTGCCGGGAGCACCGTCTTTCTGCCCCCAGATGTGACCCTCTTCATCGACGAGGTGAGTGAAGACGGTATAAGAGGTCCCCATTTGAGCCAGGGCTTGCCAGTAGAGGGTGAGATGCAAACTCCCACCAGGATGGCTTTCTATCGATTCCAGGTCGTAGCCTAGAAAGAGGACACTATCCCCCAAGTGGGCCCCAAGCGGGTGTTGGATGGCTTTAGGCGGCTCGGTGGAATGAGGTCTCCCCTCCACTTCGACAGTGGCCAGGGCCACTTCCTGGACCCGCCAGAAGGGCCAACAACCGCTGGCCAAAGGTTTTCCATTTTCCGCGCGATAGAGTCCTAAGAGCAAGCGGTAGTTGCCGGGCGGCATATCAGCCGGTAAGAGCAGTCGATGGGGATCGCGAGTGAGACTACCAACCGGCCACTTACTGGTAGGGTAGGTGCCATGGAGGGGGGCCTTCTCCTCCTGGGCCCAGGTTTTGCCGCTCTCGTCCTCCAGACGTAAGGAGAGTTTATACTCTTCCATCTCAGTCAAAGCCTGCCAAAAGAGGGTCACCTCTATCTCCTCGCCAGAAAGATAGGGGCCCTCGCCCAGGCTATAGCCTAAAAGCCGCATCCCTCCCTCGAAGTCGGCTTGCCGAGGGTGTTGGATGGGGAGCGCCTCGACCGGTGGCTGGCTGGCGGGTAGAACGACTTTCACCTCTCCCAATATCGCTTCTACCCCCAGAGGTTCTTCTGCTGATGTCACGTCCAGGGGAGCCCTTTCTGGGTCGCTGTAAAGGGAGAGGCGAAGTTGGTAAACCCCGGGAGGGGTTCCGGCAGGCACCAAGAGGCCTTGGCTATCCCTAAAGGTGGCCCCCAGGGGGAGTTGGGAAAAAGGGAGGAGCCCAGCCAGGGGCTCGCTATCGTGACCGGCCCATAGATAGCCGCTCTTGTCCGTCAGACGCAAGGCTACTCGATACCCCTCTTGGAAGTCGGCTATCCTTTGCCAGAGGAGATCCACCCTTATCACTCCCCAAGCGGCTTCTACCGGTTGGGCACTTACCTCATAGGTTTGGAGAAGTATCAGGCCTCCGAATTCCAGCGGCCGATCGCTCTCAATGAGAAGGGCGTGGCTGGCGTAGGCGGTAAGTTTCGTGCTCTGGCTATACCACTCGGCGAGGAAAGGGTAATATTCTCGTGTGAGGTACTCCTCCACCTCGTTTTCCAGGATCCTCCCCAAGGCTTGATGGGTAGGGAACCAGAGGCGGGGGTGTTGAGAAAGGAGCCCATCTAGTCCTTGGGCCATGAGATCGGCACTTTTCACCCATCGCTCCTCTGTCACGTCAGTCTCTCCCTTTGGGGTGAGGTAAAGGGAAGGTAAAGGGGCTCGATAGTAACTGCGAAGGTAACCAACCTGCCAAGGGTGGACGGCCAAGATCACATCCTCCGGCTGCGCTAGCGCCTCCAGCCGGGCGATAAGGGGGCGATAGTCCTCTTCCGCATACCGCGGGATGGTATAGAAATTGAAAAGAGAGAAACCGCAGAGGGCGATCAAGACCAGCCCCGCTAAATATAGAAGGGTTCTCTTTCCCTTTAGAGAAAAGAGACCTAAGGCCATTAAGATATAGAAGGCCGGCGTGGCCAAGAGGAGGAGTCGCTCTACCCCCACGGCTCTAAAGGGGAAACGGAGGTTAATGAGGAACCCTGAAAGCAAAGGAACGAAAAGGTAGAGGAGGAGGAAAAGGACCCCCTGGCCTAGTCTTTCTTTCTGCTCCTGGGAGACCTTCGAAGCACTTGCCCAAAGAGCGCTTCCTACTCCTAGAGCAGCGAAAAATAAAGGTATGATGCCTAACCAAGCGAGATAGGTAGGCTCAGGTAGGTGGCCTAGGCCAAAGGTGGCTAGATGGCTTCCCATATAGGTGGCAAAGCCCAGGGGAAGGTCGGCTTCTTTCACTAACTTGGTAGCCACGTAATCGATCAATTTGCTCCCCGCGAAGAGGATCCAAGGGGTATAGAGGAGAAGCCAAATCGCTTGCGCGGTTAACCATTTGAGGATCAGGGAAAGGTTGCGACGAGCAAGGATGAGGAGAAAGAACGTCTGGGCTAGGGGTATAAAGGCCGCATAGTATTGAGTGTATGCCGCCGCGGTAGTGGTCAAGATATAGCCTGCCCAGAGAGTTATGGAAACACGGCCTTCTTTCGACTTCCATATCTGCAAGGCGAAATAGGTAGAAAGGAGCCCCAGGAAGGTGACCAGGGCGTACATGCGGGCCTCTTGGGAGTAGTAGATAGGAAAGGGAGCCACAGCCCAAACCAAAGCGGCCAGGAGACCTATCGAGGGATTAAAGAGGCGGCGGGCCAGGAGGAAGATCAGAGGGACGGAAAGGACGCCCACCGAGAGGGAGAAGAAGCGGATGGCGAAAGGGCTAGAGCCCAGGAGGAGTCCCCAAAGGTGGAGAAGTAGATAATAGAAGGGAGGGTGGATATCGACGGTCGTGCGAGCCACCATGGAGGGGATATCGCTGGTGGCGAAATAGACCGTCCACCCTTCATCCCACCAGAGGGGTTGAAACTCCAGCCTGGCGATGCGGAGGGCGAAGGCCAGAAAGGTGATCGAAGTGAGCCAATAGGCCGAAGGTACTCTCTGAAGGATCGAGTATCTTCTCATAGGTATATCGGGCTCTATTATAACACACGGGGTGTAAGGGATAAAACTTGAGTTTTTTCCCCATTTGGTGTATGATAATAAAGGTATGGATATACTACTTCTTCAGGACGTGGAAGGGGTGGGGAAGGCTGGTGAGGTTCACGCCGTGGCTGCAGGCTACGCCCGCCATTTCCTCATCCCTCGAGGTCTAGCCGTGGTGGCTACCGAGGGTGCTTTCAAGGAAGCAGAGAGTTGGCGTCAGGCCGAGGCGAGGCGCGAAGAGCGCGAGAGGGCCAAGTACGAGGATCTGGCGGCGCGAGTGGAGAAGATAGTCCTTAACTTCAAAGCCAAGGTGGGCGAGAAGGAGAAACTCTACGGCTCGATCACCAGTGCGGATATCGCGGAAGCCCTGGAGAGGGAGTGGGGAGAGAGCATCGACAAGCGAAAGATCAACCTTCCAGAGCCCATCCGGGAGTTGGGAACCTATCGGGTGGCCGTACATCTCATGGGTGATCTCGCTCCTGAAGTCACTGTAGTGGTGGAGGAAGCATCGGAGGGAGGGTAGCGTGAAAGAGGGGAGAGAGCGGTATTTTCTCATCAAGCATCTCATCAGCAATATCAGGTGTGCGGTCTGCAGCGAGCGGTATGAGCCCAAAGATGTGCAGATCCTCGGCCATCAGGACGACCTCTGGATCATGGGGGTGACCTGTTCCCATTGCGATACTCAGGGCATGATCTTCGCCGTGGTGCGCGAGGGCCAACCTCCAGAGGTGATCACGGAGATGACGCCCGAGGAGTTAGCCAGAATCCCGGAACTCTCCCCCCTCGACGCCAACGACGTTTTGGATATGCACCGGCTCTTGAGAGATTTCAAGGGCGATTTCCACGATCTTCTGGGGGAAAACGAGGCTTAAGAGCCGAGGTTTAAGAGAAGCCACCGCCTATGGGCGGTGGCTTTTTAATATGCCCGCGATAAGAGATGGCGGTTCCCGATATGAACGTTAGTCAGACCAGCCTGGCGAGCCGCCCGCTCTGCCTCCTCCGCATGGCGCGCTGAGGTGTGTGGCAGGTCATGGATATAGAAATTGGGGTGGAACCCTAGGAGAGAGTAAGGGATATTCGGATCTAGGGAGGCGATGAAGCAGGCGATACCACTTACCTCTTGGACATCGACATATCCTGGAAGTAAAAGGGTGCTAGCCACAAGCAACGGCGGTTCAGGCCGCTGGGGGATATATCTGGCCGCCAGGGCGAAGTTCTCTAGCGTCCGTCTGTTCGTCACCCCCGTGAGGGCCATATGCAGATTTTCATCGTGCGCTTTGAGGTCGAACTTGACGCACCCTCCCGTCTCTAGAGATAGCCTCACCGCTTGCTCTAAGGCTTTCGGTTCCAGGGAGCCGTTGGTCTCCCAGCAAACCCTCACCCCCCGTCGGGCCAGGATGCGGGAGGTAGCCAGAGCGTGAGGGATCTGCGGCGTAGGGTCGCCGCCGAAATAGCAGATACAGAAGGTCCGTGAATCGGCCTTCTCCGCCAATTCTTGGGCGCTCAGGCCATTCTCTTGGGGCGACATCTGGCGATAATGCCAGTTCTGACAGAAGAGGCAGTTGAAAGAACAGGCCCCGTAGAAGACGGCTAGGTTGTGGTAGCCGTACATCTTGCTCCCTTCACAGACCCAGGCGGCTACACAGTTGGTGGGCAGGGGGTCATAATACCAGTGGAGGATCCCCTTCTTGGCCCTTCCCGCCAGGTGAACTAATTTTCCACCCTCGTTAGTGCGCAGGCCACAGAACCCCCTTCCGCCCTCTGGAATTAGACACTCGTTGACACAAAGTGGGCATCGCACCCCCTCTTCATCCCTGGGTGGCTCCAGGGGGAGGTCGAACTCCCGGCGCGTGGCATGTTGCACCTCCCTTATGGCAGGAAGAACCTTATCGGGGAAATCGCGGATACAATCCACACAGGCCCCTAATGTGGAAGCGATGAGGGGCGAAGATCTCCCGCAATTCGAGCAACGCCCAGCCATGATCTAATCAGCCTCTATCTCCAAGGTGGGCGGGACAACCTCTATCCAGGAGTTGCCTACCGCCAGAGGAAGGGGGTTTCCCGCCTCATCGAAGAAAGAGAGCATATTCCCGGTGCCCGCCCAGACCCAGTGGGCAGGGATCAAATAGCCGTCCCGCAAGACCATCGCTTTCCCCTCATCGTTCAAATTGATATCGATCGAGAGTTGCATATTCTCATCCTCGATTATATGAGGCACTGCGACCTTGTGCTCGGCCCAGATGACGATGACATTCGCTGCGCTTATCTGGTCTCCGGTTGTTGCTTCCAAGTGAGGAGTGCCGTTGATGAAACGCAGATATCTTTCGGCTTCCTCATCCCAACTCCAACTAGGCCGATTGTTGCTAAAATAGGGGATGGTGATCTCGTTTATCTCTTCCACCTCCGTAGTAGGTTCCAGGGGGCCGAAGGGAAGCGGGGGAACTCGCATAGGGCGCTGCCAGCCCTGCTCTTGGGCAATCTGCCAGAGGACAGAGGTGCTGGTGAAGGTATTATAAGGCCAATTGCTCGCTGGTCCTCGTTGGAATCCGGGGTCGCCGCGGGTCTCATCCAACCTGGCGAAGTTGGTCTCGTTGTTGAGCACCCAGAGTACCCCTGGGCTGGCTCCTGCATGGGCGAAAATACCATCGAATAGATAGGCTAGGCGGATATCAATTAGGCGAGCGCTCCTCACCGGCCCGATCTTCTCGAAATCCTGACAAAGATAGACACCATCGAAGCGGGTTATCCCCCCCTCGGCGAGGTGCTCGACCACTATGTCCGCCTTATGGAGCCCCGACTGGGGGCGGGATCTTTCGTCGTTGCCTATTTTGACTATGAGGGGCCTGCGTAGTGCCTTTTCCGGTTCCTCCATCGCTTCTCCGGTTAAGGGGCAA
>CAZERB010000014.1:0-17681 GCA_964514645.1 uncultured Anaerolineales bacterium | reverse complement strand
TGGAGGGTGCGAATGTTTTGGGCGTTGAAGACCTCGGCTATGACCTGTACCTGGTCATAGTTGTTTGGGCTATCGTTGACGATATAGATGGGAACGGCTATCTCCTCCTCGACCTTAAAGACATCCTTTGCCAGCAAAGTGAATACGTACTGGGGGTGGAAGGCGTGCTTTAGAGCGTAGTAAGATCTTTTGGGAAGCCGCCAGTAGTCGATGACCGACCATTGGATGGCTGGGTTGGGATCCAAAAAGAGAAAGGCAAGTATGCCGCCCGTGGGGCGGTATTTATGGAAACGGAGTCTGTCGATGAAGAAGCGGTTGACCTGGCTTTGGTAATCTTGGCTAGCCTCTATGAGTTGAGGTAAGTCTTCGTAAGTCCGCACATCTATCCAATGTCGCATATTGCCCCATTGCAGGCTATGTCGTTCTTCTAGGTGGTGCCAATCGATCCTCTCTAAGTCAGGGCCGATGAATTTGATGCTGCTCTCGTAGTTGGGAAAAGACTGGGCTCCGAACTCGGTGACGAAGCGGATATTCTTGGGAGAACGGCGACGGGGTTTGTCGAAAGCACGCAGGGGCCCTGAGGCGGGGTACCAGCCATGGTAGTGGTGGCCATCGGTACCACCTCTCCATAGACCAATGGCCCACTCGCCCGAAGAGCGGACTACGAAGCGGGTGGGGTCCAGCCTTTCTGCCCGTTGCTTGAGGCGGCTGTCCATCACCTCTCGGTTCCAAGAATAGACAAAGACGGACCAGAGCATTCGCAGGAAGTCCCAGCGCCAGAACCTTAGGCGGCCGGCTAGAGTCTCCGTACTCTCGGCGATCCAGAGGGGCTCGTTATGCATGCACCAGATGACTATGGAGGGGTGGTTGAAGAGAAAGCCGACCATCTTTTCCACTTGGCGCAACGCTTGCGGGAGGACCTCTTTGCGGTAATGCCATTGGAGAGGGAAATCTTGCCATAGGAGGATCCCGGCCTCATCGGCCGCTTCGTAGAAGGCCGGGTGCTCCACATGGGCGTGGACCCTCAACATGTTCATATAGGCGTCCTTGGCCAGTTGCAGGTCTCTCTGGTAGGCCTTGTATGTCATGCGAGCCATCCGGGTATCTCCGGGTGGGTAGTTGTTCCCCTTCAAGAAAAGCCGTTTACCATTGAGATAGGCTATCCACTCTCGCATCTCGAAGGTACGGAGCCCAAAGTTAAACTCCACTTCATCTGACCGGATTCTTCGGCCGGTGATCACCTCTACCTTCACTCGGTAGAGGTTTGGGTGGCCCAAATCGTGGCTCCACCAGAGTCGAGGGTTGGCTATCTCTAAGGTCGTCTCCCACTCGTTTTCGCCTTCTGCCAACTCTAATTCCTTCTCCCAGGCTTGAGAGGGGCCCGAGAAGTTATGGGGGGTGAAAGTTATCCGAACCTTAGCCGAGAGCGGTCGGGCGGCATCGAGGAGAAGGCAGGCGGAGAGGAGGGCGGATTCATGGGAAGCCTCTATCATCTGAAAGCGCTCTCCCTTTAGATAGACCGCCCCCGACTCCAGGATTTCCACCGGGAGCCATATCCCTCCTGGGTTGCTCGCCGGGTCCAGGCAGTCCCAATGGGAGAAGACGCCGGTGATCATTCGCTTCCCGGTCTTCTCTTCCTCGTTAGGGCAGTCTACCTCCACTACTAAGGTGTTCTCCTTGCGTAGGAGATGGGTTACCTCGTACTCCTGCGGGAAGAAATAGCCTTCGTTCACCCCCAAGAGGTGGCCGTTGAGATAGACCGTGGACCAGTAGAATATGCCGTTGAGGCGCAAGCGATACCTTTTACCCCTTCGCTTCTGGAAGGGAAACTCTTTTTTGTACATCACCTTGCCAGCATACGATTCGAGTTCTGGGTGCTCCTGCCAGTGACTAGGAACCTCCATCGAAAGCCACCCTTCTTTAGGGTACTCTTCCTTGAACTCCTCCACAGGCAGGAGGTGCCAGGTGCCGTTCAGCGAGATCTTCTCCATAGTCAACTGTCCTCTTGCAGGTTAGTGCTCCATTTGACCGCGGGGACAGATAGCGACGCATATCCCGCAGACGGCTTCATCTGCCCCCACTCGTTCTTCAAGCAGCCGCTTGGCCCCCCTGCGACAGGCACGGGCGTCGATGAGTTTCTCTCTGGCCATACCCGCTCGCCACTCTCGGCCCCTTATCGCTCCGACAGGGCAAGCCTCAACGCAGAGACGGCAACCTCCACAGCGCCCTTCAACGATAGGCTGGCCGGTGGGAAGGGGGAAATCGGTGAAGACGGGGACCAGCCGGACGCGGGGGCCGAAGTCGGGGGTGATTAAGAGCCCGCTTTTGCCTATGAACCCCAGTCCGGCGTGGGTGGCTGCTGTCTTATGCTGATAGGCTGCCCTTAGGATTCGCTCATACTCTGGGTCGCTATCTACAACAGTGGCCGGGAAGGCCTCAGCCCGATAGCCAGCCCAAAGGATAAGCCACGCCGTCTTCTGAGCGATCTCGTTGAGTGTTGTATTGGCTCGCAAGTACTCCTTGTAATATTCGGGTGTAGGACCATTCTTCACCCCTTTCACGATGACCGGGTCTAGAGCCAAGGCGATGGAGATAGCCCGGGGCCAAGGGGCGAACTTTCTTATATCGGCGAGGCCCACCAGAGAGGCTCCAAAAGTCGCGATCTCTTCCCGAAGGAGGCTAAAATCCATTAGGGCTCACTATCTGAACAGTGGCAAGATTATCTGGCCTCCTGAGCCGAGCATCGGAGATCGTTGAAAAGCCTTCTCTTCACCTTTGAGCCACGCGCTCAGGAGATGCCTCTCTTCACTCTTGAGGTTCGAGTCTGAATCTGGCTCTAATCTCCCCCACCACTTGGCCATGTTGGTTCTTCACCGGAGGGCGATAGTATATGCTGAGCCTTTCTAGATCCTCTCGGTTCAAGGACCCCATTTGGTACAACGTCTCGATGACCACCGGATCTCTCCCACGTGGGGAGCCGTCCTCCATCTTAATGGCTATTCCCCAACCACCCTCTTCTCGGGAGATGCCTAGGGCGAAGTAGCCCTCTGCCCCGGCCTTGGCCACAAGCGTATTAGGCTTGAGGCGCATCAGTTCCGTCTCCAGCCTGCCAGTTGAGCCTCCTACCATCTCTGGGTGGGAGCGCATCGCCTGCACCACTCGACGACATGCCTCTTGCCTTAAAGAGGGAAAGCCACGAGGATCCACCAGCCGGGCGTAGGCTAGAGCAGCCCTCCCCATGGGAAGGGCAAAGGTGGGAACGCCGCAGCCATCAACGGCTAAGATAACAGTTTGGGGCTCCATCCCCGCGAAGTCGGCTATGGTCTGCAAGATAGCCTCTTGTACGGGGTGTCCAGGCCTCTCATAACCTTCGATAGAATGGCCTTTATGCGAGGCCAAGGCTAACATGCCCGCGTGCTTGCCAGAGCAATTATTATGGAGGACCGAGGGCTCCTCTTTTGCCTCTCGCAACCGTTGAGAGGCTACGCTGTCGAAGGGGTAGTGGATGCCACAGTGCAACGCTTCTGCGCTCAGTCCGATCTTGGCCAGGATGCCAGACACCGCTTGGAGGTGTATATCCTCGCCGTTGTGAGAGCCGGCCATGACCGCCAACTCCCGATCGGTGAAGCCGAACCGCGCAGCCGTCCCGCTTTCAAGGAGAGGGATAAGTTGAAACGGCTTGGCCGCCGAACGGAGAAAGGTGACGAACTCACTTGTGCCGATACCTTTCACCACTCGCCCGCTGGTATCCACAACCACGACCACTCCACGATGAAGGGATTCGACCTCCTCACCCCTCGTCACCTCCACTAAAGGAGATCCTGCACTGATCCTTACCTTATTCATCCTCTCTCCTTGGAAGGCCGAGACAGAAGAGCGCCGCTACTAGAGGGAGGAGGACTAAGAGTTCGAGGCTTCTGAGAAGGCCGAACCGATCGGCCAGGAAGCCGGTGACGGCTACGCCGATGCCTCCAGCCGTGAACTGTCCTCCTAAGGCGAACCCAGAAGCCATGGCCGCACTACCTGAGAAGAGATTTTGGGCTACGAAGGTGACGACCGGGATCAGGCCTCCTAGGAAGATCCCCAGAGAAATCGCTAGGAGGTGGGGCCACGCTCCCGGGGCGTACAAGAAAAGGTAAATCATGGGGCTAGAGAGGGCGAGGGAGAAGGCGAGGACCTTTTGTGGCCCAAATCGATCAGCCAGGAAGGCGGTCAGAACCCCTCCAAAGGCGCTGGATATGAGAAAGAGGAAAAGCACCTGACTGGCCAAGAAAAGACTATACCCCCGGGTTTGATAGAGGAGGGGTAAGTAGGTGGTAAGGCTCGTAAAAGCCCAGGGGCGGAGGAGAACTATCATGGCTACAGAGGCTACCACTAGCCACGGAGTAGCCCCCCACTCTATCGGATTCCTCCTCTCCAAAGGGGCCTTTCTCTCTTCCCTTTCTACGGGAGGGCGGACTAGGAGGAGCGGAAGGGCTACCAACGCCGGGAGGAGAAGCAGAACTGCACTTCTCAACCCTAAGTTGCTAAAGACAACGCCTCCCATCAAGGGGCCCAGAGCGTACCCGAGACTTCCCCCGAAGGAGAAGAGGGCCAGGCTGGTCGCCCTCGGTTCTCCGCTTATCACCGAGGCCTGGGCGGCGCCTTGGGGGTGGAAGGCAGCGGACCCTAAAGCGGCTAAGAGGATACAACCCAGGAGGATAGGATAGCTCCAAGCGTAGGCGGCTGAAACTATGAAGGCCGCGGTCCAGATTACGCCCAAGGGCCCCAGTATGCGAGGTGTGAATCGATCGGCCAGGTAGCCGAAGAGAGGCTGGGTGAGAGACGAACCCACTAGGTAGGCCGTGGCTACTAACCCCGCTTGAGTATAGGTGAGATGGAGGGAGGTCACTAAGAAGGGGAGCATTATCGGTAGTATGCTGGGGTATAGGTCAAGGGTAAAATGGGCCAGAGAGAGGCTTAAGAGGGATCGGTTACGAAGGAGAGCCATGTTAAACAAAATCTCCTTTCAACCTCGCAGGCTCTACCTAGAGATGCTTCTCTAGGAGCGGAGACAAAGATACCCTGGATGAGGGCAGTTGTCAACGGTTACCTTTGGGACTTGCGTATGTAGACTCGGTACTCTCCCTCCCTCTCTTCTAACCCCAGGTATTCGTTTCCTGTGGCTCGACACCAGGCGGGCATATCTTCTCGTATACCTGGGTCAGTGGCAAAGACCCCTAATACCTCTCCTACTTTGAGTTCTTTCACCTTCAGGGCCGTCTTTATGATGGGCATGGGGCAAAGAAGCCCGAAGGTATCGAGAGTGGCGTCTGCTTTCATAGGGCAACTCTCTTTCATACACGGGACTCACTGGTGATGTAGGGGCGAGATCTCCCTCAGCCTTTTCACTATCGGCGGGAAAACCTCTAGAAAATAGTTGACGTCCTCCATGGTATTCCCCATGCCCAAAGTGAGGAGCAAGGAGCCCTGGGCCAAGGCAGGATCGATGCCCATAGCCTCCAAGACATGAGAGGCTTTCAGCGCTCGGGAGGTGCAGGCCGAGCCGCTGGAGACGGCTATTCCTTTCAGGTTCAAGGATAGGAGCATCGCCTCTCCCTCCACGTACTCCACTACTACGCTCACATGGCCGGGCAGTCGCTCCTTGGGATGGCCGGTGAGGTAAACCCCATGGATCTCCAAGAGACCTTCAATCAGTCTGTCCCGTAAGGGGGTTAGATGGTTCGTGCGGTTGCTCATCTCCCTTTTGGCCAATTCCGCGGCCACCCCTAGCCCTACGATCCCGGCCACGTTCTCCGTGCCCGCGCGTCGGCCGCCCTCTTGGATGCCTCCATCGATGAAAGGGATGATGTGGGCTCCTCGGCGGAGGTATAGGGCTCCTACCCCCTTGGGGCCGTAGAAGCCTTGCCCTGAGAGGCTCAAAAGGTCGACTCCCAACTCTTCTACATTGATGGGGATCGTTCCCACTGTCTGTACCGCGTCCGTATGAAAGGGGAGGCCATACCTTTTCGCGATTTCGGCTATCTGGCCGAGGGGCTCAATGGTTCCCACCTCATTATTGGCGTGCATAATAGAGACTAGGATCGTCTCCCGGGTGATCGCCTTTTCTACTGAAGCGAGGTCGACTAGGCCATACCGATCCACAGACACGGGGGTATAGGTGAAGCCTTGGCGCTCAAGGCTCTTTAGAGAATGGAGCGCGGAGTGGTGTTCGATTTGGGAGGTGACGATATGGTTGCCTTTTCGCTCCTGGGCCCAAGCCACCCCTTTGAGGGCCAAATTATTGGCCTCGGTGCCTGAGGAGGTGAAGATGATCTCCTCGGGCTGGGCGCCGATCAGGCTTGCTACCTTGCCCCTCGCTTCTTCAATAGCCTCTCTCGCCTCCTGTCCCCAATCGTGGAGACTTTGGGGGTTGCCGAAGAGCTCCCCCAGGTAGGGGATCATCGCTTCTATGGCCTGGGGGTGGATAGGGGTGGCAGCACCGTAATCGAGATAGACCTTTTTCACTGGCGACTTCCCCTCTGGGTTAGATGGCCTCTAGAGCCCTCTTCAAATCTTCGATGATATCGTCCGGATCCTCGATCCCTACCGAGAGGCGGATCAGCCCCTCGGTGATACCTTGGGCCAACCTTTCCTCCGGAGTGAGTTGGGTGTGAGTCATAGAGGCGGGGTGGGTGATGAGGGTGCGCACATCGCCTAAGTTTGCGGCTAAGGTACAGAGGCGCACACTGTTCATGAGTTTTTGCCCGGCTCGCAGCCCTCCTGCCACCTCGAAAGCGACAACGCCTCCAAAATCGGTCATCTGCTTCTTTGCCAACTGGTATTGAGGATGGCTGGAGAGGCCGGGGTAGAATACTCTTGCCACCTTGGGATGGCCTTCCAAGAAATGCGCGACCTTGAGAGCATTAGTGCAGTGACGTTCCATGCGCAAAGGTAGGGTTTGCATCCCTCGCAGCACTAGCCAAGCATCGAAGGGGTTGAGGATGGCTCCGAAATCGCGCAGGATCGTCACCCGGGCCCTCTCGATGGTCTCCTTAGGGCCCACGACTAGGCCCGCGGTGGCGTCGCCATGTCCTCCTAAGTACTTAGTAGCGCTATGGATGACAAAATCGGCTCCCAAGGCCAGAGGTCGTTGGCAGTAGGGGGTGGCGAATGTGTTGTCTACCAGGGTCACCGCTCCCTGGCGGTGGCCTATCTCCGCTGCCAGGGCGATATCGGCCAGGCGCAAGTTGGGATTGCCGGGCGTCTCAAGGAATAAAGCCACCGTCCTTTCGCTCATAGCCTTCTCGATATTGGCCGGCTCCGTGGCATCGACCAAGGTGACACCGATCCCCAGGGCGGGTAGATCTTGGGAGAGGAGCCTATAGGTGCCACCGTACAAGGAGTCGCTAGCGACGATATGTTGGCCCGGGCTTGCCAGGGTGAGAAGGATGGCAAAGATGGCCGCCATGCCCGAGCCGGTGGCCAGGGCCGCTTCCCCTCCCTCTAGGGCTGCCATCTTCCTCTCTAAGGCGGCCACCGTGGGGTTGCCCCATCGGGTGTAGACGTACCCCTCTTTCTCGCCGCTTATGAGCTGAGCGGCTTCCTCAGCGCTGGAAAAACGGTAGGCTGCTGCTTGGAAGATAGGGGTAGGGAAAGCGCCAGTGGCCGGGTCTGGCTCCTCCCCAGCGTGTACCGCTTGTGTATAGATGCTCCGCATACTTCCTCCATTCTGCAATAACACCTTCATCGAGAGTTCACAAGAGTTTGATCGGATAGCCCTGAGAGGAACCCATCTATCAGGGATAACAACTCTTTTGGAGAGGTGTAAGAGTTGACCCTGATATTCGGCTCCGTGTTCCC
The DNA here is from genome assembly GCA_964514645.1 of uncultured Anaerolineales bacterium. Classification (GTDB taxonomy): domain Bacteria; phylum Chloroflexota; class Anaerolineae; order UBA7937; family UBA7937; genus UBA7937. The sequence goes on along the minus strand of CAZERB010000014.1, from coordinate 9,839 downwards.
CAGGATCATCTTGGAGAGCGTTGAACCTTGGCGGTAGAGGCAAAGTACCGGCTTGCCCCATTGAAGGGCGGTGGCTATCTCGTACCCCACCCCCATAGAGGGCGTCGATACCTCAGCGATCATGGCCTCGGATTCTCGAATCCAGCCCATATCCCGCTCGTAGATTAAAGAGGGCGGGTTCACCTTCTCCCAGTTGAGGACATCGTGTCGGGCCACATGGGCTGAGGGGACCTTGTGCCCCTTAGCCAGGAGATATTCTACTATCTGGGCGTAGATCTTGGCGTTCTCTCTCCCTCCTATGATGGAGCCAGCGAAGTAGATTTTCATCTTACGAGCCCAGAAACGCCTCTTCCCCTCTACCCTCCGGCCAAGGGTACTCTTTATAATCGTTCCGGCAAGGAGCACCCAGGCTATAGGCCACCTTCTGGTTAGTCAAGTCGCCGATGGCCGACCAGAAGGTGGCTAGCCCATCCACGTGGCCACAGATGGGGGTCTGGTGGTCGGTGAGGATCTCCTGGGCCAAAGCCCAAGGGTCGCTTTCTCTCTTCGACAATGCGCTTAATATCTTCTGGAGACGACGCTTGGAGTTCTCTAGAATAGGTGACTTTGTGAGGTGGCTCAGATCGTGGTGCAAGAAGTGGTTGGTAGTAGCGATATGATCGTTTTCGGCCTCCCGCACACGGACTATTTTGGGGTAAGCCTCCACCACGAACATATCATGGGGGTCGACGATGATGTAGTTGAAACTCGAAAGATGGGGCATCTCCTGGGCCATCATCACCGCTTCTTCAGCAGTGGCGCAGGTCTCGAGCAAAATGCGGGGGATGAGATGGAAGACGACCCCCGGCTCGACCCTCTCCGGCGCTTTACTCCCCACCCCATGTAACGCCACGAAGAGGCCGTGTTGATTCACCCCATCGTGACGTCCGGAGAGGAATCCATCGTTCATCCCCAGGGTCGCGTAGTAGGCTTCAGGCTGGGTGGCTATGAGATACCTCAGTCTCGCCCAATAGAAGAAGTCGTAGTTACGTCCCACGATAGTCCGCCCCTGGCGGCGAAGGGCGAAGGAGGAGCATCCAGGGCTGGTTCCCTCTAGGCCCACGATGAGCATCTCCAGAAGGGCATCCATCTCCAGATCGAGGGCCTCAGCCCACCCCTCATATTCATCTAGGAGGGTGGGATGGAAACTGGAGATCACATCCCAACACTCCTCGGCGAAGGTGATCTGAGAAAGGGACAAAGGCTCTGCCTCCTCTTCCGGTGGTGGGGGGAGGGGGCCTATCTCATGGGCCAGTTGTTGTCCCATCTCTAGGTGGGTCCCCGCCAGTTGAAGGTACCGGTAGTCGGCCGCTTTCTCTTTCTCTAGATCGTCTTCTGGTCTAGCCATCTTGTCCTCCCTTTAACTAGGATACCCTTTTGGATCGGGTAAGGCCCCCATTTGATCCCTTGATACGATCCCCGCTGCTCAAGTTCGGCGTCGATCTTGCCAAGCACCACCATCTTCTCCAGCGACCAAGGAGGGGCGACCAAAAGGTCGCGGGGTGCCTCGCCCGTTAGCCGCTGGATGACCATTCCTGGGGGAAGGCGTTCTAGGAAATCGCAAACTAGGCTCACATATTCGTCCAGTTCTAAGAGTCGGAATTCCCCCCGCTCGTACATCTCCGCTAGTTTGGTCCCTTTTAGCACATATAGAGGATGGATTTTTACCCCTTCTAATTCTAACGAGGCGACGAGATCAGCGGTGACCATCATCTCTTCCTTGGTCTCACGGGGCAACCCCAGGATGATATGGGCGCAGATGTTGATCCCTCTCCCTTTACTCCTCTCCACAGCATCAACGAATTGAGCGACATTATGTCCACGATTGATAATTTCTAGCGTCTTGTCGTGAGCCGATTGCAGCCCATACTCCATCCAGAGGTGACACCGCCTGGCGTACTCTTCTAGGAGGTCTACCACCTCATCGGGAGCGCAGTCGGGCCGCGTCCCGATGGAGAGACCCACGATCTCTTGATGGCTTAGAGCCTCGTCGTAAAGGCTCTTGAGCCTCTCTGGGGGAGCGTAGGTGTTGGTAAAGGCTTGGAAGTAGACTATGAATTTGCACTCCCCGAACCTGCGCTTGCCGCTCTCTATCCCTGCTCTTATCTGATCGGCGAGGGGAACTCCGTCCTTATATGCTCCCGTCCCCGACCCCCTGGGCCCACAGTAGATGCACCCTCCAAGGCCCACCCTTCCATCTCTATTAGGGCAGGTGAACCCTGCATCGAGGGGGATCTTCTGGACGCGACAGCCGAATATCTCCCTCAGATAGCGGCTGAAAGAGCGATACCGCTTTTCTCCGAAAAGTTCAGGCACTCCCATCTTTCGACCCAGGCAAGCCTCGATAACTCGATTTTAGCATCGCCAGGGATAAATGACAAGACGATGTTGATGGAGGTCGCTTTTCGAGTTAATCCCGGAGGTGGAGAGGGTTTCGCGAGAGTGGGAGGAGGTCTACGCTATGTGGCAGAGGGGGCCCTTTACCCTTATGGGAGGCTTCTTCACTGCCAAGAGGGAGGCAGGTGCGTAATCTCTAGTGCTCCGCTCTCAGGTTGAGGGTTTGAGGTAGGTTATCTTACCCTTGCCCTGGTCCTCAGTTCCGAGGCAAGAGGAAAAGGCTGAGGCCTATTAACCCTGCCAGCGCCAGGAGGGCCCAACCCAGTTTCTCTTGGCCTCCAATAAGGAGAAAGGCTCCGGTCAGGACGAGGCTGGCCAGCACGATGCCCCTCAGGAGCCGATCCATTCCCCGTTCTAGACGACCTACCAGTCTTTCCAACTCCTGGGACTGGGCGATGCGCACTTCTAGGCCGCCACGGCTGAGGGTGAGCATCGTCTCCTCTGTGAGTCGAGGTAGTCTCCACAAAAGGGCCCCCATGCTCCGGAGTTCGTTGAGGAGACGCTCAGTCCATTCTTCCTTCTCGGCGGCCAGAAGTTCCCTGGCGAAGGGTTCCACCCCTGCGAAGACATTGAAGTCGTGATCCAGCCCCGTGGCCAGGCCGGAGAGGATGCCCAGCATTCTCCCCATGAAGATGAAATCCTGGGGCAACTGAAGAGGCATCTGGAAGATTAGGTCGCGGAATTCGAGGGCCAGATCGGCGAATTCCCGATGGTCGACCCTCGTCAACTCTCCCATGCTGAGGCCGTAGAGGCGGGCGAGCACCTTCTCCGCCGCGGCCCCGATGGGGCGCAGGTCGGTCCCCGGCAAGAAGAAGCCCAGCCTATCCCAACTTTCGATTATGCGGGGCACATCTCTGGCTGCCAGGCCGATGACCGTCTCCCTCAGTTGGTCCATCACCTGGGGGGTGAGGTGGCCCACCATCCCGAAATCGACGAAGACCAGTTGGAACTCCCGTGAAAGGTCGCCCTTGGGAGGCGAATCACCTAAAGGGTGGACGAATAGGTTTCCGGGGTGGGGGTCGGCGTGGAAGAAGCCGTCTATGAAGACCTGCTGGAGGTAGGTCTCGAAGAGACACTGGGCCACGGCCCCTCGGTCGATACCCGCTTCGGTCAGGGCTTCGTAGTCGGTGATCTTGATCCCCCCTACACGCTCTAGGGTGAGCACCCGCTTGGTGGTATGAGACCAGCGGGGGAGGGGGATGCGCACCTTGGGGTTCCCGGCGAAATTTTCGGCGAACTTCTCAGCGTTATGTCCCTCGGCTATATAGTCCAGTTCTTCGTAGAGGGTGCGGCCGAACTCATCGAGGAGGGCATCAAGATTAACGCGGCGAGAGATAGGCGGGTACCGCTTCAGCCAACCCACCGCCCAGCGAAGGGCGGCTAGGTCTGTGGCCACCAGAACCTCGATCTGGGGCCGTTGCACCTTGACCATTACCGGCTCCCTGCTGGGAAGACGGGCCTGATAGACCTGTCCTAACGAGGCCCCGATCTCTGTCCCCTCTTGAAACTCCTCGAAGAGTTGCGACAAAGGTGCGCCCAGTTCACTCTCGATCATCTGCCGGATGGGGGGGAAGGGGTCGGGGGGAACCTCGTCTTGGAGGCCGCTCAACTCCTCAGTGATCTCCGGAGGGAGGACATCAGCGCGGGCGCTTAAGAACTGTCCCAGTTTGATGAGCACGCCGCCCATCTCCACGGCCATGGCCCGGAAGCGGGCCGCCAGGCGGCGTCGCCGCTCAGGCGCGCCGAGACGCACCAGCCTCCCTCCTGGCAGGCGAGGCAGGGATACCTCCCAGAGGAGAAGGGAGAGGATGGTGCGGGCGAAGAACCAGACGATACGCCTGTAACGGCGGCGTTGGAGTTTCATAATTATAGGGTAGCACGAGGGGGGCGGGGCGTCAAGCCGAAAAGGTGAAAAGGTGAGTGGCAGGTTTTTTCGTTGAGATACCCCCTTGCGGGGGCAGGCCCTGGCCCACTACAGCCAGCCTGCCCCAAGGCGTGCCAGGCCGGGGGACAGGCCCCCTTGTGAGGGCGAGCCCTGGCCCACTACAGCCCCTGGCCTAAACCAGCCAGGACAGGCAGGACAGGCCCCCTTACCGTCATCGGGTAGGGGGCTCTTTTGTGGAACGATTATAGCACAGGTGTTCTAGGTTGTCAAGGGAGGTCACGAATGACGCGAAGGGACGCGAAGGGTGGGAAGGGGAGGAAGCAAGGGATAGAGGAGGGGAATGGAGGCTTTAGCCGGGCCGCCTATCCTTATCCTGACAGGATCCCTGTCCCGCAGGGATCCCGAGGGATGGGAAAGGCTCGATTCCAAGGGCTTCGGGGATGGAGAGTAACGTGTGGCTATCTCAAGGGATGGGGAAGGGATAAACGGAATGGCAATACTGATATATATGAGAGGTGTGCCTAGCGCAGCAACAACAGACTAGCAGCCATCACCATCATCCCGGAGATGACTCCGGTGATCGCCAGGTGTTCCTCTCCAAAAGCACGTGCAGCGGGCACTAGTTCATCTAGTGAGATGAAGATCATAATCCCGGCCACCGCCGACAAGAGCCAACCCAGAAGCGCATCGTTCAGGAAGGGAAGCAGGAAAAGCGCGGCCACTCCGGCCCCCACCGGTTCAGCCAAGCCAGAAAGGAGAGACCATAGGAAAGCCTGGCCTCGACTCCCGGTTGCGGCATATATCGGTGCCGACACCGCTAGACCCTCGGGGATATTATGGATGGCGATGGCCACGGCAATCGCCATGCCAAGATCAACATCCTTGAGGGTTCCGGCGAAGGTGGCCATACCTTCAGGGAAGTTGTGAATGCCGATCCCCAAGGCTACGAAGAGCCCCGTCTTTAGGAGTTTCTCCCTAGTTCCGTTTACGCTTTCCTGCACTGTGTGAGGCCGCTCGGCCATATATGTGTGGGGGATGAGGGCATCTATGAGGAACATGGCTAACATGCCGCCGAAGAACGCCAAATGGGCTGGTCCAAACCCGATGGCTTCGATGCCTCCTGGTAGGAGTTCCACGAAAGAGACCATTACCATCACGCCTGCCGCGAAGCCCAAAGTCAGAGTCATGAAACGAGGTCCTGGTTCTCTCCTCGTTGCAACTCCCATAAGACCGCCGATGGCGGTGGACAACCCAGCAAGGGTTGTCAATATCAAAGCCAGGCCAACGTTCGGTATCATTCGCCCCCTCTTATCACAACGTCCTTCTTGGAATCAGGTGGAACGAAAAATACCAACCACGGGAAACTTGGTCAAGAATTCAAGCCCATGGGGTGCTTCATCTAGGCTGCCGGTCAGATCCTCTCCGGCTCTGTGCAGCACCTGGTGCCGGCCGTTCCGCCATAGGAGACTAGGGGTGACATCGTAGACCTTTCCCTCATAGGCCACGTAGGCCGGGGCCCCGTCCTTGCCATTATAATGGGCAAGGTCATCTCTGGTGAACCGACGCATTTCTAGCAGCCTTCCCTGGTCTCGCGGGAGGGAGATCGGGGGGGCCCGCTGAAGCCAGGGCCCCCCGATGCTGAATCCGGGACTTACCGGAGGAACTTGGAGACGAAGGGGGAAGTCTCGCCTCGGCGCATGAAGTGGCCGGACGGCCCCTCACCCAGGAACTCAGAGAACCACGATTCGTGCTCGATCTCCTCATTGAGGATGGACAGCGCCAGTTCGTAGGTGCGGTGGTCCTTGCCGGCGGTCATGTTGCAGATGTGGGTATAGCCACGCACGGCACACCGTTCCGCCTCCACTAATACCGTCAGCATGGCCACGATGTCCGTGGGGTCCTTTGGTAGGCTAGCGGGCGGACAGGCCGAGATGTCATGGAATTCCTTCATGCCCTCCGGCAGTTTACCGCCGAGTTCGTAGATGCGGGGTACCAAGGCCTCGAAGTGGTTGCGGTCCTCGATGCGGGCGGTCTCGGCGATCTCTTTGATCCCCTCGCCCTCCAACCCGATCAGATTGACCCGGAGGATGGTGTAATAGTAGTAGGTCGTCAATTCGGCGGCCGCGTTCTTGACCAGCAGTTCGACCAGTTGCTCAACGTTGACCCCTGCTTTCTCCACCATCTCTCTTGCTACTTTTGCCATGATCTTTCTCCTTTCTCATTTTGGAATAGTCGTCTCACTTTCAGGGTTAACCACCTTTACGTTCCTTCTGATCTCACATGGGTCTTACCTTTCTTCCTTTCATGACACCGAAGCACCCCGTGTTCGCCTGAAATGACTTCCCCCGGATAACACATCTACCAGTGTGCAGTTCTCCGCGAGTGCAATCGCGCACGATGCTCCCATGACTCGCCTAGTCAACCCCCGATTCCCTGACACCGGGGGCAGATGCCGAAGAAATCGAGCCGGTGGTTCACGATCCGGTAGTCCGTCCTTTGGGCCACCTCCTGGGGCAGTTCGCTCAAGGTGGTGATTTCCAGATCCATGATCGTTCCGCATTTAACACAGATCAGATGTGGGTGAGGGTACGGCCTCTTGCCGTCATAGCGGTTGTTGTCGCCACTGAAGCCCAGTTCCAAGACCTCCCCCATCTCCTTGAGCAGCGTCACCGTCTTGTAGATGGTAGCCAGACTGGTCATGGGGAAATCCGCCTTCACGTGCTCATAGATCTGCTCCACGCTAGGGTGCCGTTTGCTCGAGACCAGGACCTTGAGCACGGCCATCCGCTGCGGCGTGAGACGGTGGCCCCGCTCTCTCAATTTGGCGATGAGTTCATCCAATCGGGTCTGCGGATCGGGCATCGGGCGGTCTCCTGGGTAGACTCCTTCTTTCAAGGATCTTGCTCTGACAAAGTTCTGAATTGCATTATTAGTAGAGAATAATTTTCCAAAAATAATGATACCACAATAAGCGGGATTTGTCAAGCCCGGATGGGCAACTCTTCCGTCAAGGCTAAAACCGCCAGGTTGGTCAAAGTCAAACCTCGCCATCACCAGGTGGGACAGAAAGCCGACAGGCGGACGCACGAGGGGCACGGGCAGTCAAGGGGAAACGCGAATGGCGCGAAGGGAAAGGCGCGAAAGGGGGGAGTAGGAGGTAGGATATAGGGAATGGAGGCTTTCCCATCCCTCGGGATCCCTGCGGGACAGGGATCCTGTAAGGACAGCCGGGCCACCTAAAGGATAGGGCAGGTATGGAAACCTGCCCTAGTTACTGAAGGAGATGATCACGGCAGCGAACGTGATCTGCTCTTTGCTGTTCCTGTATAGTATACTAGTCATAGAGTCCTGTTCTTCAAAGCAGTGGAATTTTAGGTTTGCGAACACACATTTTTTGGGCATATGAAGAGGCAAACACAATAGTATTAGCTAGTGTAACACTGAGAATAAACACAAGTTGTCATCTTTGTAAACATCTGAAATACGCCAGGACGCTATAGGTTGGATTTACATAATCTCCCACATTTAAGAGTAAATTTTAAGGTAAAGGATCTTGACAAATGAGGAAAATGTGCTATAATAAATTGTGTGGGAGCAGCACAGTTGAACTTTCCAGATGTTATGCTAGGAAATACTAGCAAAAATAAGGAGGCTTAGATGACACACAGTGATCCGTTGGCGAGGTTGGTGAAGAGAGAGGAGGAGTTGCTTGATCGTGAACTCCTGGCTGGGGTGCTAGAGGGATTTGTGTATGTGGACCGGGAAAGGAATAAAGTCCTTCTTACGAAAGAGGGTATGGGTCGAACGGCGAGGGATAGAATACTGTTGTATTTGCTGGGTCGGAAGGCTCTGAAGGCGCTAGGGGGTACGGAGACAGAGGCCGTGGCGCCAAAAGACATGGAAGGACCGACTGGTTTGAAAGGCGCGACACTTCGTCCGAGGTTGAAGTCACTGTATGATGCAGGCGTGCTGGCTCGCGACGAGAACGGCTACTACGTGCCGGTCTACAACGTGCAGACGGCGGCGGAATTTCTAAGAGGAGATTGATATGGAAGACAAGACAATAAGTGATGTACTACAGCGGGCTGCGCGGATCGTGAAAGACGCTGGCCTGGAGGAACGGTTTGAACCAGTGGCGTTCGGCGCGGTGGCCGAGCTTCTCTTGCGAGCAGAAGGTGGAGAACCACTAGCGGCAGTGGAGCCCTTGCATCGGGCAGGTAGGCTCAAAGAGGGAGAGGCGATCAACGAGTTTTTACGGCGTCTAAACTTGAAGTCTCACCCTGATCGCATTGTGGCTATTGCATTTTATCTCCTCCACAATCAGGGGCAACTGACTTTCAACGTGAACCACCTTGAAGAGGCCTACACACTGGCGCGGGAAGTTAAGCCGAAGAATTTTGCGGATGTTGCGGGCGCATGTGCGAAAAAGGGCTTTTTCACCGAGACGGGACGCAAGTTGGATGGGCTTAAGGAATGGCAGATTACCAAGACAGGCGAGGCCTATGTGGAAGGGTTAATGAACGGAGGGTAACGATAGGGGGCGAGTATGCCAAGAGCAGGCGAACGTCCGTCGATAAGCAAGTTTATGGGGTCCTTAGGTGTCAAAAGCCACGCTAATAAGGTGCTGGCCATTGGTTATTACCTTGAGACCTACGCAGGCATGGACTCATTCACTGTGGCCGACATCCGCAAGAGCTATCTTGCCGCCAAGCTCACTCCCTCGGTTAACATCAGTGCCGAACTGAGAATCGATGCTGAGCGCAATTTGGTGATTCCGCTAGGCCACGGGCGATACACCCTCACTCAGGATGGACTGGAGTATATCAAGGCTGACATCCCCGTAGAAGGGGAGGCGGAAAAGATTCAGAAAGAGATTAGCGCGAAGCTGTGCGCCGATGTGCTCAAAATCGTGGATAAGGACGAGAGGGAGTATATCGAGGAGGCTCTAAGGTGTTTGCGCGTGGAGGCGTATCGGGGTGCTGTGCTGATGGGATGGGCCGCAACCATGAGTAATATCCATAGGAAGATCGAAGAGGCGGGCCTTGGGCAATTCAATAAGGAATGCAAAGAGTTCATAAAAAAACCGCGCCCGGTGCGACTGAGAAGTGACTTGCAGTACTATCGCGACACTGACATCTTGCTTGCTGCGGAGCGCATGGGGCTGTTTGATAGAAACGTGCGGGCCGCTCTAGAACGGCACCTCGATCTTCGCAACGATTGTGGGCATCCTGGCCAGGTGAATCCCCAGATTCATGTCGTTAACGCCTTCTTCGAGGAGATTATTCAGTATGTGTTAAGCGTGGCCTAGACCCTAAGCGTTTTCCGTCATAGTTGTGAAGTGAAAAGCGTTACATATGCAACTCAGCATCTTCCAACTGTGATATAGACCGGTAGATACAGGGATGGGAAACGTCGGACGCAAGGCCCGACGCTACGCTTAGGCTATGGATATAGCCTATATAGCATCCTGGGAAACGGTATCGTCTCCCGGATATGCTCGATGCCGCAGATCCAGGCT